>NZ_JACHFL010000017.1 GCF_014201875.1 Deinococcus humi
TTGACTTCCGTTTCAGTGGGTGGAGCGGACGGGGAACAGGCGGCGAGCAGCAAGGTGAGGCCAGCACCGATCAGGACACGGCCAGGATGACGCTTCTCCATAGACAGCACCTCGTCCCACAACAGAAAGGACCAAAACAACCAGGCTGCAAGAGATCAAATCAGGCACTCAATTGTGGGTAAGCACAGCCTGCGCTTTTACAGTTGGGTATGCAAGAGAACGGCAAAGTTCATGAAGGAATTGGCCCTTCACTAGAGGAAGGGCCAAGTGGAAGGTGACTCTTTCTTCTGACTGAGCAAGCTCGAATGCCCTCTCTGTCGTCTGCGCAACGTGCCAGGGGCATGATTGTGCCACCCGGAGGACGCCGGATCGTGTGACAGGTCAACCCTGCGAGGCCTGAACAGGTCATGCGCGGCAAAAGCTGCCTTCGCCGTACGTTCCCGCTCCTGCGGTACGCTTCGACTTGCAAAGGGGAAGGGCGGGGCATGTGCGGTGCCGACACCGAGCGCGGCGCCCTGAGGGCCCGCCAAACGGCGTATGCGGCGAGCGGCAGCTCTGTCTACACTGCACGCCATGATGTACGGAGTCACGCCGCCCGAACGGCAATTCGACCTGCGCCTACCAGATGGACGGGTGTTTGCGTGGTCCGAATGGGGTCCTCAGGATGGGTGTCCAGTGGTGTTCTGTACCGGCGCGGCCATGAGCGGCGCGCTTGGCTTCGGCGCGGACAGGCTGGGCGCGCTGGACGTGCGCCTGATCGTGCCGGACCGGCCTGGGCTGGGCCGCAGCGATCCGCATCCCGAAAAGACCTTGGACAGTTGGGTGGCGGATGTGCAGTGTCTGCTACACACAACCCGCCTGCAAAAGGTTCGCGTGGTGGGCTTCTCGCAGGGAGCACCGTTCGCGCTGGCCCTGGCCGGAGCGGACCTGGTGGGAGCAGCTGCGCTGGTGTCCCCGCAGGATGACTTGAGACACCCCGCCCTGACGCCCTTGCTGTTACCGGACGTGGCAGACATGGTAAACGCCATCGCCACTGACCCAGACGGCTTCGAGGCTGCCTTCGCCAGCTTCGCCACGGCCGAGGGCCTGTGGAACCTCATCCTGGGCATGAGCGGTGAACGTGACCGCTTGGTGTACCTCGACTCGACCTTCCATGCGGCGTACCGTCAGACGCTCGACGAGGGCTTCGTGCGCGGCGCCCGCCCGTACGCTCGCGATCTCGTGAACGCCCTGGGATCATGGCCGTACCAGCCCGAAGAGATGTGCGTTCCGGTGGACCTGTGGTTCGGCGGCCAGGACACCAGCACCGTGCACTCTCCGGATTTCGGCGTGATCCTGGCGAAGCGGCTGCCGCACGCGAAGCGCTTCCTCGACGTCAACGAAGGCGGTTCTATCTTGTGGACACGCGCACACGAGATCCTTGAGCGGCTGCTCGCACACGCCCCCTGACATCGGGTCGGGCTCGGTTGAACCGCCGTGACCAACCCAAAACCCTACCGCCGGTTCTGGCGGGTTAGCGCTGTTGAGGCAAGGGATTCAGCTGTGACTGCCCTAAAGCCAGATCGCCACCGCTTCCCGGTGGGCATCATCGGATACGCGGTCTGGCTGTGCCGCCGCTTCCCCTCAGCTACCGGGCTGTGCAGGAACCCCTTTTGGAGCGCGGAAGCCAGGTCAGCCACGAAACCCTCTGCAAGAGGTACATCAAGTTTGCTTCCCTTGTGCCCGAGGAGCTGCGCCACCGGGACCCTCACCACTGTTCCCGCGCACATGCGACGAAGCCGTCAGAGCCAGGCCTTCGCGACCTGGCGTCAGATAACGGCAGGGGTAGGCTGATTTTCAGGCCACCCCTCGGTATCGCCTGCCCCTGACCAAGTCAGGGCGACACAATCAACCTGTGGGCCTCGACGGACGCGCACTTGACACCTTTCGGACATGTAGTCATACTGATTACATGACGGAAGGGAGGCCGTCCCCATGAGAACCCAATACGCCGTTGCCATTCACATTCTGTCCATGATCGCTCTGAACCCTCAACGAAGCTTCAGCTCGGAAGACCTCGCCAGCAGTGTAGGCACGCATGCTGTCGTCATCCGCAGTATCGTCAAGCTCCTGCGGGGTGCAGGCCTGGTGCAGACTCAACAGGGTGTCGCTGGCATTGACCTCACGCGCAGGCCAGAAGAGCTTACGCTTCTCCAGATCTACCGCGCGGTTGATGCGCCGGAATCAGTGTTCAGGGTGCATGAGCAGCCCAACCCCCAGTGCTCGGTCGGGAGCAATATTCTGGACACCCTGGGGTCAGTCTTCGGAGGGGCGCAGGAAGTGTTGGATGCTTACCTGGCGAATGTCACCCTTGCGGACGTGATGTCCGATCTCGCTCGACGTATTGGTTGATTTTTTTACCCGGCATGTAGTTGTATCGATTACATGTGCTCCATTCCTCTTCGCCCTCAACTGGATGGCCCGGTTCGTCCTTGAGCCGAATCGAGTGAGGCCCGTTGTTGCACCGCCGCCTCGCAGGGCCAGAGGTCAAAATCCACGGTCTCACCCCTGCCTCCGGAAAGACCGGAACCAGCACAACGTCCAGAGCTACAGCTGAACTGGTTGTCTCCAACGGCCATATACCTTGAAGCGACGCCCACCGCCCGTGGCGCTCCAGAAACACGGACAGACCGTGATTCCAGAGGCTGCTCTACCCTCACGCAGAAGTGAAAACAGGAGACACACGATGATGATTGACTTCACGGGCCGGAAGGCCATCGTCACTGGATCGACCGCAGGCATCGGCCGGGCCATCGCCGAGGGGCTGGCGCGAGCTGGCGCTTCGGTCGTCATTAACGGGCGCAACGCCGCACGGGTCAACGCGGTGGTGCGAGAAATGCAGTTGGCCTTTCCCAGAAGTGAGATCGTCGGCGTGACCGCCGATCTCGCGACTGCCGAGGGCGCTGAAGCGCTCTTCGCGCAAGCGCCAGACGCTGACATTCTGGTCAACAACGTGGGCACAGCGCACATGCGGGAATATCACGGCATCGAGGACATCGCCAAGATTCCCGATGAGGACTGGCTCAGCCTGTTCCAGCTCAATGTGATGAGCGGCGTGCGCGCCTCCCGCCACTACCTGCCGCAGATGGTCGCAAAAGGTTGGGGCCGGATGGTGTTCGTCAGCAGCGAATCCGCCGTCAACATTCCCAAGGAATTACTCGACTATGGCGTGACCAAGACCGCGCAGCTTGCCGTTTCACGGGGCCTCGCTGAGGCAGTTGCCGGCAGCGGAGTCACCGTCAATGCGATCCTCCCCGGCCCGACAAGGTCAGAGGCTCTGGGCAGCTTGATGGCGCAGCAAGCTGAAGCGCAAGGAATCACGCAGCAGGCAGCCGAGCAGGCCTTCCTCACGTCGCTTCGCCCGACCAGCCTTATTCAGCGCTTCGCGACGACAGACGAGGTCGCCAACATGGTCGTGTATATCTGTTCAGACCAGGCCTCGGCTACCACCGGCGCGGCTCTCCGCGTGGACGGCGGCGTCGTCCGCTTCGTCGCCTGACCAAGTGCCTCGACACCCGCCGGCCGGGATGGCTTGCTGCATGACCTTCACGTGAGCGCAATACCTTCCATCTAGAAGTCAGGTTGTGTTGCCTCAACCTGATCCACGGCAGGCGGAGGACAGGGATGGTCTGAGGATCGGACCATCCCTGTCGCGATTCTTGACCACGTCTGGAGGGTCTGCTTCTGGTTGCTTTTCCTGGTGCGGCCAGGCACGCTGGTTCGGGAGTGGGGGTGAAGGTGCTCCATTCGTGCCTGGCGCCTCAGGGATTCCTGAGCGCGTTTCCCTTCAGAGCTTGTCGGTCTGGATGCCCTCTGGCACGTTGTGCTTGCCGAGGACGTGCTGATAGGACGATCAAGCGGCGTCAGTATCCCGGCGCGGTTGAAGAAGGACATCCCATACAGCGCCATGGTCGTCGACAGCCCGCCACCAGTGCGTGATGCCGCCCGCATCCACGTGCCGTAACGACGAGATGCCACCGGGAGCAGGGGCGCGGTTCCCGGTGGCCGAGACCCTGAGCGAAGAGGACGCTGAACCTGATGCACCAACGGCTCGGGGCGCCCCGACGCCAGGTGCGAACGGTCTCGCGAGTGACAGCCATTCCGCGCTCCAGCAGTTCTCCATCCCGGTAAACGAGCGGTTGCGACGTAGCCGATCACCGTGAGGGGAAATCCATAACCGCGAAGCTTCTGACCGCTCAGGACCGCGTCACCTTCCCCCAACAACTTGCCACGACCGGTGGTAACGGTGATGCGCGCGAACGGTACGGGCGCCTTGTTGGCCCTGACGCACAGCGCCTGTCAACTCTTGGTGCCCATGGGAATGGCGCTCAGACGCACTGGTGGTAGAGTCCCGGCAGATCGAAGCACTCCCCACAGCATCACGAAACCCGCCGGACAGCATTCAGGTGTCCTGGCGTGAGATTTTTGAAATCAGCACTCGTCTACGCTGGGCAGGTGAGTCCGGAGGCCACCCGACCTGAATCGCCCCAATTCACCGAGGCGGCGCGGCTCCGTGCCCTGCATCATTATCAGATTCTCGATACTCCACCTGAAAAGAGTTTTGACCGCATCACTCAGCTCGCTGCTTCTATCTTTCAGACCCCTATCGCGCTGGTTTCCCTGGTCGATGAGCAGCGGCAATGGTTCAAGTCCTGCTACGGTCTGAACCTGCGCGAGACGGATCGCTCCCTGTCCTTCTGTGCTCATGCCCTGGAATTGGACGGTGTTCTGGTCGTTCCTGATGCCCATGCAGATCCTCGGTTCGCCCATAATTTGCTGGTCACCAGTGAGCCATATCTCCGGTTTTATGCCGGTGCGCCGCTCATCTCGCCTGACGGGCACAAACTCGGCACGCTCTGTATCCTGGACACTCAGGCCAGAGCTGGCCTGACACCGGAGGAGTGTCAGACCCTGCAGCATCTGGCGGCCAGTGTCGTGAGCGAACTGGAGCTGCGCCAGACGCTGACCACACTGGCCCGCCGAGAATCGGTGCATGCCGCCGTACTCCAGGCCTCTCTCGACGCGATCATCGTGATGGATCACCGCGGTCAGATCACGGAATGGAACCCGGCTGCTGAACGACTCTTTGGCTACCAGCGCTCTGAAGTGCTGGGGCAGAACCTGAGCGATCACATTATTCCTGAAGGGCAGCGGGCTGCCCACCGCCGCGGCCTGACGCATTATCTCCAGACTGGCGAAGGCCCTTTCTTAGGCAAACGCCTTCACCTGTCAGCCTTGCGTCGGGACGGGCAGGTCTTTCCGTGTGAGCTGTCCGTTCACGCTCTTGAGGTGCCCGGCGAGCGTCTGTTCACCGCCTCCTTGCGTGACCTGACCGAGCTCAGGACTGCGCAGGATGCCCTGGAGACCAGCCACCAACTCCTGCAGACGGTCATCGACACGGTTCCCGAGACCATCTTCGTTAAGGATCTGGCCCGGCGCTATACCATGATCAATCCCGCAGGCGCAGCACAGCTCGGGCGGACCGCAGCCGAGATTCTGGGCCGATCTGATGAGGAACTGTTCCCGGAGATTGCGGCCACTGCGGCCCGTCTCAGGGATGAACAAGTGCTCACTCAGGCTCGTGCGCTCTCTTATGAAGTGACAGACCAACTGAGCAGTGGAGCATACCGTACGTTCTTGTCCAAGAAAATGCCCGCCTGGGGACACGACGGCCAGCTGAATGGGCTGATCGGAGTCGCCATTGACATCACCGAACGGAAGGTCACGGAAACCACCGTTCGGAACCACAATGCGGCCCTCACGGCGCGGGCACAGGCAGCCCAACTGGAGGTGCTCGATCGCTTGACGCGAGCGGCTGAATACCGGGATGACGAAACGGGCGAACATATGCTTCGCGTGGCCCGAACAGCAGCGGGCATTGCGCGTGAACTGGGCCTGTCAGAAGGGCAGGTACAACTCATTGAACGGACAGCACCCATGCACGACATCGGCAAGATTGGAGTCCCTGATGGGATCCTGCTCAAGCCGGGACGCCTGACGGCTGAGGAGTTCGAGACGGTCAAAACCCACTGTCTGATCGGCTCGAATATCCTATCGGGCGGACAAAGCCCACTGGTGGTGATGGCTGAGGAGATTGCCCGAACACACCATGAACGGTGGGATGGCAGTGGATATCCCCACGGCCTGAGCGGCGATGCGATTCCCATCAGTGGCCGGATCGTGGCGGTGGCAGATGTGCTTGATGCACTGACGACCGTACGGCCTTACAAACGAGCCTGGCCACTGGACGAGGCCCTGGCTGAAATTCGGATGCAGACAGGACGGCATTTTGATCCCCAGGTGGTTGCTGCCCTTGAGCGCGTCATCGGCCGCCCTCGCCAAATTGCAAGAAACCCGCTTACGCTTCAGGCTGCGCCTCAGCCTTAAATCAGAGCTTGCAGTTTGGGTTGTCAGGACCCGGAAAGGGTTGTGTTGCCTTGGCTGGTCTCACGGCAGGCGGAGGGCAGGGGCGGTCTGAGTCTCAGACCACCCCTGCCGCGCCGGTTAAACACGTCTGGAACGCTTGATTTTGCTTGCTTCTTCAGGTCGTGCCGGGAACGCTGGTGTGGGAATGATGGTGGAGATTGATGATCCGAGCGTGCAAGCGCAGGCATTCCTGCGCCCGTTTTCTCCTCTTGAAGGCCTGCTGGCGGCGAGCGGCCTGCGCGACCGCGCCCTGACCCTGCTGTGCGCCCACGGCGGACTGCGGATTATGGAAGCGTTGGCGCTGACTTGGGCGGATCTCCAGGGGGACGCCTTGGTCGTCCGCCATGGCAGAGGCGGAAAGGGGAGACAGGTAACCTGCTTCAGCACGCTGTCAAGGTGCTGTATCCCGCAGCTTCTCAGATGCTGTATCCAGCATGCCGAATCACGGACATTTTGGGGGATGGGGGAAACGAGTCTTTAGAAGACCTAACCGCCCAATCTCGACTGAAGCCCGACCAGGACGGCTTTTCAAGAATTTTTTGCTTTGCTTGGAATTTTGGAGGGCAGTGCGGACACTTTGGAGGATAAGAGAGTCAGATCAGCGGACACTCTGGGGCAACAGGTGATTTTTGCACGGCCACTTTGGGGAAGTGGTTGGCAAAATCCACGGTCACCTTGAAGTTTTTTGTCCTCTAGAAAGGCCTATTTCTGATTCCTATGTTGTTGACAACATTATTTTTCTTTCTCTCTAAAAACATCAACAGCATGACCCTCGTGCCCCGGGCCTCCGAGAAGCGTGCGCTGACCCAGCACATTGACGAACTGAACCTGGCTAGGCCTGATCAGCATGCAGAGCCGGGTGAGTGCGGGCAGCACGTCCTGGGAGGACGAATACGGCGAGGGGACGAACGGATGAGCGTCAAGTGCATCGGCACGGTGTAGGACGTCGTTCCCCTTGGGGTGGATAATGACCTCATCATTGGCATCCTGTGCCTGTTTCTCGATCTGCACGCCCGCCTCTCAAATCCCACACGCTGCAACGTTCCCGCCCGCCACCGTCCTTATCACCAACGGAGACCGCCTTCAAGCGGTGGCAGCGGGTTGTACTCCAGGCAGCCTGACGTTCGGGTCGCCTGCCTGCTCGAGTTACCTTGACTTCCTTGAAATCAACAACTTGCCACAACTCCCATCCGCGTTCGAGGAATGCAACACAACCGTGCAGTTTGTTCATCCACCTACGGATCAGATTGGGTTGACCTTTTGTCAACCCCCACTCCACCGCTCACGGCTGTGTGACGGTGTCAACGACGCGCTGCCAGCCCCAAGGCACGATCTGCTGAAGCCGTCGTCCGCCGGCCAGATGAACAGGAATCCCACTCACGCGAGTCAGATCCGTCGCCACTTGCCCAAGCGCTGCGTCCACCAGGCCTCCCTCGCCACTCACACCCAGAACAATCAGATCAATGCCATGACCACTGGCGTATGTTGCCAGGGCCTCGACCGCATCCTGAGTCCCGATCGACAGGATCACCTGCGCGGGCGGACGACGGGCCCTCCTGGCCAGGTGAGCGAGGTACTGCTCTACGGGCACTTGATTCTCAAGTGTGCCCTGCTGCAACAAGTGGATCAGCGTCACCTGACCCCCGAGGGCGCGGGTCAGGTCAAAGGCATGGAGCGCCGCGTTCACGCACGCCGGGTGGTGGTCAACAGGAACCAGAATGTGCTTAAACAAGGTGCTCTCCTTCCAGCGTCGCCGCCGAGCACACTGTCTCTTGAGGGTATTACCGCAGAGTTACCGGCCATGCACCCTGCCCAGTGATTTCCTCGTTCATCACGAGCTTCGCCTCAGGTTGGACACTTAGCGCGAAACGTTCCTTCTTGCTCCCCTCAGGTCGGTTGAACGATGTTTCGCCACCCGCTGGGGGGCGCGGTCGTTCGGGTCAAGGCAGCCGGCACCACATGAACGGGAACGCTGGCATGAAACGCCAGCTCCCGGGCCACCGAACTCAGGGAGCCTGAGCGGCCCTGTCCGGTGGCCCCCACGACAATCAGGTCGGCGCGCTGCTCCGAGAGGCAGGTGAGGATGCTGCTGACCACACCCTCCGGCGCGCAGTGGCGGGTCAGCAAAGTGGGGGGACGCCGTGCGTAACGGCGGAGGCGTTCCAGCTGCACCTGAGCTTCCTCCGGATCGGCGGCGGGGCCCTCCAGCAGATGGAGCAATGTGAGCTGTCCTCCCAGCGCCCGGACAAGATCACAGGCGTGTCTGGTCGCCAGGTCACTCACAGCGCTGAAGTCGGTGGGGACGAGGACATGGCGGTACACGATTTTTCTGTTCCTCCTGATGAAGCCATCTTCATCGTTGCTTTAGTGAAGCCGTCACATTAATGTAATATTAAAGCAGCTAGGCTTTTGTGGACCACGTTGCCGTCTCCGGGGGCGTTCAAACTTCTTCCTGAGGTAATTCATGACCACCATGCCCACTTTGAGTCTGCGTTCCCTCGGGCGCACCGAAATCCTCCGTGAAGGCCAGCCCGTGAAGTGGTGTGCGGAAAGTGCCCGTGACCTGGTGCTCTTCTTGCTGTCCAGCCCCGAAGGCCAGACCCGGGACGAAATCATCGACGCCATCTGGCATGAGGACCCCACCGCCCGCAGCGGCAACCGCTTCCGCGTGACCCTCCACCGCGCCCGCACTGCTCTGGGCAGCCTGGAGAGCATCACCGAGGAGTACGGCGCCTACCGGCTCTCCGACGATGTACTGCGTGCCAGCGATGTGTTTACCCTGTACGCGTCACTCGGCCAGGCCGAGAGTACAGAGGGCGACGCCCGCTTCTTCTCGCTGAGCCAGGCGATTGAGGCCTATACCGGGGATTTTCTGCCGCACATCCAGGCAGACTGGGCCCAGACGGCCCGGGAAGAACATCGCGCGGCTTACACCCGGGCGTGCATCGAGCGCTCCGTGCTGCACTGCGAGCACCTGCACTGTGATCTGGCCGTCCGTGATCTGGTGGCGGCTCTGCGGGCTGATCCGTTCATCGGTGAGAACTACCACCAGAAACTGATGACCTGCCTCTCGGTGGTGGAAGGCAAGTACGCGGCCACGGAGCATTACCGCCGCTTCGTGAAGTTCCTGCATGACGACCTGAGTGATACGCCCATGCCGGAGACGGTTGAGCTGGCGGAGCAGGTCAAGGCGGGCGAGCGGATCTGCCAGCGGGGGGAGCGGGAGGATGCGCCGCTGACCCACAATTGCCCGCTGACGAGTGATGGTCGTTGTCCCGGACATTACGCGGAACTGCTCCAGCTGGCGTAGTTCCGACGCACTGAAGGATGCCGGCTGCAGTGCCAGCCCTGGTTCCCATCGGTCTCAGCGCCAAGCGCCATCATTTGCTCCGAGAGACCCTCAACTCATGCGCTTCAACACACCGGCGGAAGGAGACCCTTGGGTCTCCTTCCGCTCCATTTGTCGATAGAGATGTTCCGGTTCGAGTGGTGTGCGCGCCACCTGAAAAGTTCGGGCCGGGCGTCCGCGTGGATCAATGTGAGACCCGGCCACGAAAGCGGGTTGCCCCCTCACGCGCCACACGCCTTCAGACACAACGTTTTGTTCCGCTGCCCCGCTCCGTAACGCCCTCGTAACTCGGGGGGAGGAGGCTTCACGTGTCACCAGAGCGCCTGCGCTCCCCACCTCTCCCCCGGAGTTCCCGAATGAACATTCAAATCGCCGCCCGCCGCGCCAAAACCGTTTCTATCACCCTCCTCATCCTCAGTGTCGCCCTGACCACCGGCTTCCTCGCTTCCGCCCGCTCGAATACGCCGGGCACCGCCGGCAGCGAGGGTCTCACCTCCGCCAACGCCATCGTGTCGCGCTTCAAGCAGGCTGGCAACCGCACGGTCCCTGTGCAGGCGGCCACGGGCCAGCGGCGCGAATTTACCATTGAAGTGCACCAGATCAAGGCCGAAATCGCGCCCGGTGTCCAGGTCGAGCAGTGGGCCTTCGGGTTCCCTGGACAGCCGGCCTCCGTGCCTGGACCCGCACTGGTCGTGCAACAGGGCGATCACGTGGTCATCCACTTCAAGAACACTCACGACCAGCCGCACACCCTTCACCTGCATGGGATCGACCGGCTGTCTCAGGAAATGGACGGTCTGACCGAGGTTCTGCCCGGCCAGGAAAGCACCTACGAATTTGTCGCCACAGAAACCGGCACCTTCGGGTACCACTGCCACTTCCAGACCTACCTGCACGCCGACATGGGCATGTACGGTGCGATCATCGTCGAGCCCAAAAACCCACAGGAGAAAATCTGGAAAGACGAGCACGCCATCATCCTCGATGAATGGGACAGCCGCCAGGACCCCCACGCCGCCATCCACAAGAGCGAACCCAACTACTTCCTGATCAACGGCAAGTCGTTCCCGCTCATTCCCGACATCACCATTCCGGACGGCCAGACCGACCTGATCCGGGTGGCAAACTTCGGAGAGGAAGTGCACAGCCTGCACATGCACGGCAACAGCTTCCTGATGCTGGATAAGGACGGGTTCTCCCTGCCGGAGCCGGTGCAGCAGGACACCCTGCTGATCGGACCCGGCGAACGCATCGACATTCTGGTCAAGGGCCGTGACGGGGACTTCCCCTTCCACGATCACATCGTCAAGGACGTCACGAACAACGGCATCTACCCCGGCGGCATCCACGTCATGATCAAGGGTGGACCAGCCTTGAACGCCCAGGGTGCCCTGATGGGGGCTGATGCCGGTGGGCACAGCCACGGCGCAGGGACGCCCGCCCAGCACGGAGATGACAGCCACGGCGGGCAGGCCAGCACGCCGGCGCCGACCTACGGGCATGACAGCCCCGCGCACAACGACGAGTTTGATCACCTGCCAGAAGGTTCTCCCGTCAGAGTGGTGAACATTGCCAGCTTCGCCTTCGATCAGAAGGAGCTGCATGTCAAAGCCGGAACCAAGGTGGCCTGGGTCAACCGGGATGCGGTGGGCCACAGCGTGACCTCGGGGCTGCCGGGCGGCGATCCGAAAACACGGGCGTTCGATTCGTCAAACGAAGCGAAGGGCACACCGACGATGCTGGCACAGGGCGAAGCCTGGACGTACACCTTTACCAAGAAGGGCACGTACGAGTACTACTGCCTGCCGCACACCAACATGGTCGCCAAAGTCATTGTGGAGTGAGGCAAGAGGAAGGTGTGGGCGGGGCACTGGCCCCGCCCACACCTTGTCAGCGTGCGACGCGCAGCAGGAAAGGTCCGTTTTCCTCAGGAACAGTGTGACACCAGCGCAGCAGGTCCTTTTCGGGTCGAGATAGCTTGACCGGCATCAACGCGAAGGCGCGCTCCGGCCAAGGCTGCTACCCGCCATGCGAGTGGCTACGAGTGGTTCGCGACACATCGTCATAAGTGCAGAACGTGATGAAACGCGAGCGAGATACGTGCACGGCGTTTTCAACCCACTCCTGCACTTGAGCTCGCTCCCCAGTGATTGTGGACGGCTGGCGTGGATTGACGCTCGGATCGCCCGCGCATACACCGGTAGACCTCTGGCGGCACCTCTGACACGGCGGGCGGGCGAGTTCCGATCACCAGACGAACCATCACGGCCGTCTTGCAGAACGGATCTTGTCCTTCCACTTCGAATACAAGATCGAGTGGCTCAACGAATAGGAGAGGGCCCCGGCCGTACGCTGCCGCTCGGTGAGCCCCGGATAGCACCGGACGGAGGCCGACCACGGTAACCCTGATTCCAACCATGCAGCGCCTCCTCTCCAGGCCACGGTCGCCCGCCCGTGGCCGCTTGTGCTCCCGTATCCCGTATGCCCCGGTTAACCGCTGCCCCGGCCTCGCCCATGGCGGTGGCAAGCGGCCACGCAGCGCACGCGTACCGAATTCGTTGGCGGTGACCCTTGCCTTGTGGCCCTCGCGCCCCTTGTCTTCGTCGGTGACCCCGTGGGACTTCACGCACCCTGCGTAGACCGCTGCCGGTCAGGGCCAGGCGGCACGCCTCCAGTATGGGCCTCTGCTCTCGCTTCATCGCACAGGGAGATTTGGGACGACCCTCGTGCGCTGGATGGGGGGAGGGTGTCCCTCATCCACAGCGAGAAGCGTGCGGTCACCCAGGGGCCCACGCGCTGCAGTTCGAGGCAGCATTTCCCCATTCCCTCAACAGAAGGGGGCACCGAGAAGGTGCCCTCAAGGGTGCGGGTGACCGGGCTCGAACCGGTCTGGGCGCCGACTGGCCGCCCGCTCGTACGTCCGTTTTTTCGAAGGTGGGCGCCTCCCTTCAGCGAAGGTGGACCCCTCGCGTGGCATCAGGGTACGAAACCTGCGCTGGCGTCCACCGTAGGAGATGTCGCCAGACTTCTGCTCAGGCGGGTTCTGCCGAGTTCAGTGTTTATTCATCCGTGCATGAATTGACAGCGTTTGCAGTGCAGCCATGTCCCTCCCGACGAGAACTGTGATCACCAGGGCGTGACCGACTGACGTTCGGACCAGGAAGTGCCAGCACGGTCCTGAGCCCGAGCAAGGCCGCCTGATCTGGGTGGCTGATTTCACGGCAGGTCCGAAGACGCGGAATTGCCTGGCTCAAGCCTGTTCCCGAAGATCGATGTCTCGCAGGCGCTGCAGTTGTCCATCTTTGCGAAACGTCATTTCAAACGGCGCAGCTCGAGCAGGCTGCCCGACTGGAAACCAGCCCCGGCCCTCCCTGACCACAATCAACAGGCCATCTTGACCTCCCAGAGGCGAGAAGGTCGGACTCTGCTCATGAAAAGCTGAAAGGCCGAAGCGTCGCTCCAGCTCCAGAACAGTCGCCGTCACATCGGGAACCACAACGCCCAGTTCGCTGATATGGAGCACACTGGCCGGACCGAAGGGGGCAGGGCTGTCGTTGGTCAGGTCATGACGCGCGATGAATTCCACAATGTTCCCGGCAGCGTCCTCAAAATACAGGCTTTCACTGTTCCAGCTCTCGCTGAGCGGGAAGCGGCTGATTCCCGCCGAGTCCTCCAGCAGGGCGACACGTCCGCGCAGCCACGCCTCTGCACCGTCCACCTGGTTGCGCGGAATATCCATAGCGAAATGTGAGAAGGTCTCAGGACCGTCGTGCTGGCAGAAGGTGAGAAGGGTTCGTCCAGCCTGGAAAGTTACGCTCTGGGATGTTCTTCCTACCGCGTCCAGACCGAGCGTGCCGGTGTAAAAGGCATGTTGGATTTCCAGATTGGTGGTGAACAGGGTCAGGCAGTCAATGTGCATGGGTGGCCTTCCGGGGGCGAGCGTGCGGCGTTCACAGGGCGGGGCAGCGGGTAGACGGGCTCACGGTTGGTCTCATGGATGCTCCTCGGCTTTGTCGTCATTCAGCTTAAAACCTCAAGTAAAGTTGAGGTCAAGCCCCTGGAGGTGCTGTATGCCCTTACCCGCTCCCGACTGGACCCCCGCCCAACTGGCCAAACGCAGCGGCCTGAACGTTTCCGCGCTGCACTTTTACGAGCGTGAGGGCCTGATCGACAGCACCCGCACCGCGGGCAACCAACGCCGCTATGCGCGCGACACGGTGCGGCGACTGGCTTTCATCCGCGCAGCGGTACGTGTGGGCGTGCCCTTGACCGACATTCGCCTTGCGCTGACTGGCCTTCCCGCCGGACGCACCCCGACAGCGGCAGACTGGGAACAGCTCTCGGAAAGCTGGCGCGCCGAACTTGACACCCGGATTGCCATGCTGACCCGGCTACGCGACGATCTGGGCGGGTGCATCCGTTGCGGTTGTTTGTCGCTGGAGCGTTGCGCGCTGTTCAATCCGGGCGACGAGTATGGGGGGCGGCATCCGGGGAGAAATACACTGGTGCAAACATGGGCGGGCTCCATTGCGCGTCACCAGTCATCCGGTGCTGAAGGCAAAGGTGGCTCCGCTGAAGCTCCTGACCCCTGAGCGTCGTCCCATGCTCGGCAAGTACGCTCTCAAGGCCGGCTGGGTTCTTTGGGGTGGAGGCCAGTCCAAGTCCGGCTACGGTCATGGAGATCACTGCAGTGGTTGGTTTCGGAGAAGTCAAGGAGTCACAACAAGGTGAGCGACCTGAACGTCAGGCCAGCTGCTGGACGGTTTCTTGCCGCGTCCTGAAGGCGGCTTCGCGGTGATGGTCAGTCATATGTCGATGTCTGCTTGGTCCCGGGCGTCCCCAGGCGGCCAAGGTGAAGGGATGGCCCAGCAGGTCACCTTGAGCACGGTCACCGCCCAAGAGACGTCCTGCCGTGAATGGCTCGGTCGTCTCAACCCTCGGCCACGACCTGCGGATGGGTCCCCTCTGAAGAGGACAGTCCGGCGCGCTCACCCCTGGTGCACTGTACGGCCTGATGCCGCTCCCGGTCAGCGGGCCAGCCGTTCTGTTCAATCTGGTGGTCCGCCGAAGGCAAGCGAGACAGCCTGAAGATTCCTCAGGACCTCAGCCGGGAGAGTGCCGCTCACCAGCGGCCAGCCCCGAGGCCAGCGTCGGTGGACTGACCGCCATCGCCAGCACCTGCAGGACGCGCCCTGGTCCGGCCATGCCCGCCCGGCTGGCTTGACCGGGTGCCCGCGCTCCTCGTTTGACCTTGGCTGCCCCGTTTCCTGGATCGCTGCAGTCCTTGCGCTCAGTTGACCTCTGCAGGCGCCCGGCGCCTGAGATACTGCACGTGGCGCAGCGTGTCATGCGCCACCAAGCGGCCCACCGCACCACTGGAGTACACGGCGAGCGCCACCTTGCCGTCAGGCTGCAGGAGAAAGCCTGTGGACTGCAAGATGGGCGGATCGCCCAGAACATACGCGCCGGTTGAGGCGGCCACCTGGTGCGCGTCAGCGCCCCACAGGACGGGGAACGTCAGACCATACAGCTCGGCGGTGCGCTGAGCCTGGGCCTTCGGATCTGTCGAAAGGGCCACCACGCGCGCCCCCGCCTGCTCAAACCCGGCCGAGCGCTTCTGGAAATCAAGCAGCTGCCAGCGGCTGTAGCCGCAGCCATGCCCGCGGTAAAAGAGCACCACGCCCCAGAACCCAGCGAGATGATCCGGCAGAGTCAATGGCCCACCACCCACCTGTGCGGCCCGCAAGGAAGGAAAGGACGCCCCAGGCTGTAGAGGCGCGTGGCCCTGGCGGTCCTTGGGAGACAAACTCATGACGGCCGCTTCACCTCTGCTGGACTCGGCACCGGCCAGAGGGGTGGGCCAGGCAAGTCTTCGCCCGGTGCAGGGTGGACCGGTTGGAGGAACACGGACATCAAACTGGCCGTCATCCCCCTCGTCATGTCCTTTCACCCGAGGGGCCGAACCGCTCAGTCTTGACCCGTTCCACTGGGTATCCCAGTTGAATCAGGGGCTCGGCAACCGCCTCGACAAACGGTGCAGAGCCGCACACGAAGGCATGCCCCTCAGGGCCAGCCGGGCCCATGGCTTCTGCCAGCATGGCGCGGTCAATCCGCCGGCGATACCCGCGCCACTGCGCTGGAACTTCGCGCGTGTACGTCAGGAGGACCTGAAGGCCATCGGCCGCCGCGTGCCGTTGAGCCAACTCCGCGCCGTAGATCAGGTCCTGCGGCGCGCGGAGCGAATACAACAGCGTGATTGGAATGTCGCTGCCGATTTCAAAGCGGTGACGAACCATGCTCATGAGCGGCACCACCCCCGAACCGCCAGCAACCAGCAGCACAGGGCCGCCCTGCTCAGCCGTCCAGACGAAGTGTCCACCAATGGGGCCGCGCACGTCCAGGCGGTCGCCCACCTGCAGTTCGTCGACCAGATATGGACTCACCTCACCGTTCTCGACCCGCTCGACGGTGATCGTGATGAGGTCGCCGCGCGCCACTGAGGCAATCGAATAACTGCGTGCAGCCTGATAGCCGTCCTCAGCCGTGAGCCGAAGATCCAGGTGCTGCCCCGGGCGATGCCCCGGCCAACCCGGTACCTGCAGCGTGATGGAACGGGTTCGCGCGTTCTCACGGATGAGAGCCACGGGCTGCGCACTCAACCACGCCGAACGCTGCTGGGGCGCTTCAATCACCGTCATACCGCTGTTCCTTGAACGGGTCACCGTGATTGTGGTACCCGAGCACCTCCCAGAACCCAGGATCATCCTGGCTCGCCAGCCGCAAGCCGCGCACCCACTTGGCGCTCTTCCAGAAGTACAGGTGAGGAACAAGGAGGCGCGCTGGGCCGCCGTGCTCCGGGGCGAGCGGTTGGCCTTCGTAGTCGTAGACGATCCAGGCCCGGCCGCCCGTGACGTCCTCCCAGGGCAGATTCGTCGTGTAGCCGCCGTCGCAGTGGGCCACCAGAAAGGGCAACTCCACCCCGGCCGCGTCCAGCAGTGTATCCAGAGAGACCCCACGCCAGCGCGTGTCCAATTTGGACCAGCGCGTCACACAGTGAATATCACGCGTGATGGCTTCGCTGGGCAGCGCGCGAAACTCATCCCAACTCCAGCGGACCAGTGGTTCACGCTCACCTTCAGCTTCGACCGTGAAGTCCCATTGGGAAAGCGGTGTACGCGGGGTGGGACCGGCAGACAAAACAGGAAATTCCGTGGTGACGTACTGGCCGGGTGGCACGCGGGTGTCCTCGCGCGTTGCCTGCTGGCGGCCACGAAATCCTCTCGAAACGTTGGTCATGTGTGTCCTCCTCAGGCAGGATCCGGATGCTTCCGTAGGAAGGTTGATCCTGTTTGGCGCGTTGCTGGATTGCGGCGCTGGTCTGACGTTGTCGGTGACGCTTCTGAACGGTGGGTGGCCCTCTGTGCCAAAGAGTGTCCCCAGCCTGATGCCCCGCTTGATGGGCCTTGAACCCAGAGAAGACGCGGATTCTGTTCATGCCTTCACCATCTGGCCCTGATCCGGCTGGGTTTCCACCTTGCGGCCCGGAGCAAGGCCCATTGGTCCACGCCTTCGTTCAGCAGGAGCCTGCCTCACTGCCTGCCGCTCCGGAAAGCGCCTTCACCTGGTTGCAGACCCAACAGGTGGTGCCGTTCAGCCACACCACCCGGCGCGACCTCATCCCCCGTGCCCGCGAAGCGGCCACAAGCGCACCACTCAGGTGCGGCTGTGGACCCTGACAGAAGCGCAGAACACACGACTTATGCTTGGTTCCGCGTTCATCCCGTGACAGCGACTCTCACCCAAGGAACGATCGCGACATGGGCCACGGCAGCGTGATGAACCTACTGCCGAACCCGAATGACTGTCTTGCCCAGACGGCGTTCACGAGATTGGATGGTGGCCACAGCGTCCCCCAGGTCCGCAACGACGCCGACATTCGGGCGGAGCCGGCCGTCTCGGACCCGCTGGACAATTTCGGTGAGCTGCGCCCGGTCTGCCTCAACCACGAAGTCGATGGCCGTGCCTCTCTCGGGCTGCGCTTCGGGAGGCCCGACCACCGTCACCAGGACTCCCCCAGGCCGGATCAGCGCCGCTGACCGCTTCTGGATCTCGCCGCCGATCATGTCGAACACGAAGTCCACATGGCCGGCATCTTCCAGGGTCTCGCCTTCCAGATCAAGGAACTCATGGGCCCCGAAGTCGAGTGCCTTCTGACGATCGCCCGCGCGTCCAGTGCCAATGACGTAGGCACCAAACTCGCGGGCGAGCTGCGTCACCATGGAGCCGACGGCGCCAGCGGCACCGTGAACCAGGATGCTCTGGCCTGCCGTCAGGTGGCCGTGTACGAATAACCCCTGCCACGCCGTCAGACCGGAGATCGGCAGGCTCGCACCAACCGTGAAGTCGACGTCCCCGGGCAGCGGCGCCAGGTTGCGTGACTCCATGGCCACGTACTCGGCCATCGCGCCGTCGCGGTACCAGTCCACCAGACCGAACACCCGCTGCCCAACTGATAACCCTGTCGTGCCGTAGCCCAGTGAGGTCACCACACCAGCCAGTTCGTGGCCCGGGATGGACGGCGCCCGGTCACGGCCGCTCCGGTCCTTCCAGGCTGAAGGCCACGTGAGTTCAGTCACCACATATCCGGCGGCATACACCTGAACCACCACGTCATTGATGGCCGCCTGCGGATCAGGCCGCTCCACCAACGTCAGTCCTGCTGTGCCTGAGGCTTCGTCTTTCGCAACAATCGCTTTCATCAGTCGGGCTCCTCTACTGGTCCATCGTGGGGTCATGTGAAACGTCTTGGGAAAGAGGCAGGGGTGTGGCCAGACGAGAGGGCCAGCCGTCCCCGCTGCCCCGGCGATCCCTCAATGACTGGACGCCCGGCGTCCCGCTTCAGCCCCCCGAGGGCTCGTTGCGCTGGGGGCTGCACGGTCCTTTCCCAAGCCCAGCGTGCGCTCACCCGTGGTCAAAAAAAAGTGCCAAGATGTGCGCGTTCCGATGTACCATGATCGATGACTGCACTCGCCTTCCACATCGACCGGGTCAAGAAGATGCCGCTGTCGAAACAGATCTACTGCGCGATTCGGGACGCGATTGAGTCGGGGCAGATTCCCGCCCACGCCAAGCTCCCCTCCTGGCGCGATCTGGCTGCACAACTGGGCGTGTCGCGCGGCACTGTGCGGCTGGCGTATGAACGCCTAATCGATGAGCAGCTCGCCGTTGGCCTCGGCGCCGCCGGCACCCGCGTCACCGAGCGCCCGCCCAGCTCATCCCGTTCCGTCACGACGACCGAGGCCGTGCCGATGTCGACGCTCTTCCGGGACTTTTCCACCCGTCCGGTGGTGTTTCAGATGGGCGTCCCAGCTCAGGACGCGTTTCCGCAGCCGCTCTGGTCACGCCTGGCCATCCAGGCGGCGCGCGAGGCCTCAACCGCCCCGGTCGGGTATCCGGATCCCCGAGGGGACGCCGCGCTGCGCGGGGAGGTGGCGGCCTACCTGAGCATCGCCCGCGGCCTGCAGTGCAGCCCGTCCCAGGTCTTTATCACGGCCGGCTTTGCCGGAGCGCTCGGACTCGTGACCCGCGGCCTTCGCCTGGAAGGGCAGACCGCCTGGGTGGAGGATCCAGGCTTTCCCCTCACGCGCACCGGGCTGACGCTGGCCGGCCTGACGGTCGCCGCGATTCCCGTCGATGCCGAGGGCCTTGATGTCGACGCGGGCCTCAGGCTCGCAGGCAACGCCACGCTGGCCGTCGTGACCCCTGGCCAGCAGGCACCCCTGGGCATGACCATGTCACTGGCCCGGCGGCTCCAGTTGCTGGACTGGGCGCGGTCCACAGGCGCCTGGATTATTGAGGACGACTACCTGGGCGAACTGCAGTTGAACGGGCGGGCCGCGCCCGCCCTGGCCTCACTCGCGCACGATGAGCGGGTGCTGCACGTCGGCACCTTCAGCAAGACGATCAGCCCAGCCTTGCGCCTGGGCTTTCTGGTGGTGCCGCCCGCCCTGGTGCGCCCCTTTGGCGACCTGGCCGCCTGCCTCGCCCCTGCACCCGCAGGGGCGGTCCAGCGGACCGTGGCGAACTTCATGCACGGGGGCCATTACCTGCGTCACCTCCGCCGTATGAAGCGCCTGTACGCCGCTCGACGCGCGGCGCTGCTCCGCTGCCTCGAAGAGGAGGCGTCAGACGCCCTGACCGTGCAGATGACGGCTGGCATGGCGGTGGTCACCGGGCTGACCGGTCCCGGGTCCGACGTTGAGATCGCCCGGCGGGCCTGGCCGTTCGGCCTCGCCCCCACCCCGCTCTCGCCGTGGTCCGTGCGGGCACCCCAGGCGCAGGGCCTGCTGCTCGGCGTGACCAACATCAACGAACAGCGCCTTGCAGCCGACTGCCGCCGGCTGGCGGCCCTGGCAAGGACATGACGACCGCGCGCCAAGGCTGCCAGAAGTGCAGTGGGCGTGCGTCCGGACACGCACGTCGGTCGAGGTGACCTCGTGCTGCGCGCCTGAAATGGGGCGTCGCTCATTGGGCTGAGAACCGAAGCTCAAACCCTTTGCTGAATTTGAAGTCGGATGGGGACGTGTTAAGCTCAGTGCACTCTATTCAAGGACTCCGAATGTTCAGACGCCCGTGACCCTCACGTCCCACAACGTCACTCCACCGATTGGAGTGAGGGCTGTGTTGTTCGTGAGGGACGGCGGAGGGAAACGTCGTTCCCCTCTTCCCGATCGGGCGTCCTCCCTCGAGCTTCTGCATCTTCGTCACCCCGAGGGAGGCCCGCATGGGCGAGTCTTGGTCCACCATTCCGAGCAGCTACCATCTCCTGCTGCCTCATCCCAGTCGTTCGTCACTGCTCGTGCTTCCTGAAGAGGGCGGCTGGGCTCTGCCGAAATTCACGCCGATTGACCCCCATTTCGGCGTGGTCGCGCATCTCAACGAAGCTGTTCAGCAGGCCTTGGGCCTTGAGGTCATCACCCTTCGTTCGCTGGGTGATGATTGGAAGCCTGGGACCACTGCCATCAACAGCGTGTATGAACTGGAGAACCTCACCCCGGACGCCAGGCAACCCGAAGGCAGCCGATGGGTGGACTGCGACGATGTAGCGAGCCTCTCTCGCTCTGCCCGAGCACCGCCCATACCTGGACGACTGGTTCAGGGAGCAGGCCGCCGAACGTCCGAAGGCGCGGCGGGCCTGGGCCCGGCCAGGGTGGTTTCAGAATGTCAGTGTGTGGATGGAGCAGCACGCCAGGGAAACGGGCGCCACGCCGACCGGCCCAGTCCAGCAACTCCGCAACTGGGAGCGGTCCACGGTGCTTCAACAGCCGACCCAGCGGGGCCTGCTGTATTACAAGGCGGCTCCTGCACCTCTCGCGCATGAAGGTCCCCTCCTGAGATGGTTGAGCGAGCGCTTCCCTGGCGAAGTCACCACGGTCGTGGCGATAGACGAGCTTCGGGGCGGCTTCCTGATGCAAGACCTGGAGGCGGTTCCGCTGCATGAAACCGGGGATGTCGCGCGGTATGAACAGGTGGTTCACCGATATGGGGAGATGCAGCGGGCGTTCATCAAGGATCTCCCGGATATCCCCCGGTATGCCAGTGCAGGTCTCGCCGAACGTGTCGACGGGCTCTTGAGCAGGCTCCCTGAACTGCCCGCGCCACTGGGTCCGCAGGAGATCGAGCGGCTGCGCGCCCTTGGCGCGCAGCTCAAGTCACTCTGCGATCAGCTGGCCGCTTGCGGCATCCCGGACACGCTGGAGCACGGGGACTTCTGGCCAACGAATGTTGCCCTGCGGGATGAGCAGGCCGTGTTCTTTGATTTCTCGGATGCCACGGTCACGCACCCGTTTTTCAGCCTGCGGCTCTTTCTGGCGGAGATGGATTCGTTTCTGCCTCACCAGCCGGACGCCCGGGAACGGATCGTGAAGGCGTACCTCTCGGCCTGGGAAGGTGTCACCACGCCGGAGATGTTGTTTCGAACCTACCAGCTCTCTCGGCCCAGGGCCGCGTTTCACGCGGCCCTGCTGTATGTGGAGCGTATTTTGCCGGCTCTTGAGGCCAAGTGGGAGATGCAGAACATGGCGGTGTGGGCTCTGCATGACCTTTTGCGCGAGTTGGAGACGTTGGCGTGACATCGTCGCTGGTGGACCAGCTGAGCCCTGGCCTGCTGTGGGCGCAGGTTGCGCCTGTCCTGCGTCTGGAGCCCGCAAACACCGAGGGGATTGGCCAGGAATTCCTGCGGGCCAGGTCCTTGCAGGTGTCGTGTTTGTCTTAGGCCATGGTCTGCCGTGGCGCTCCTGACCTCCACCGCCTGGTTTGGAAAGTGGCCTCAGGTGCAGGTGAAGAATGGTGGAGTGGACCGAAGCGGGGCTCTGTGAGAAGGTGCTGCACCTTCTCTTGGCTCGTGGGACGAACCCACAGACCGCAGTGCTGCGCCTCTGGCCCCGCCGAGCTGAAGGTGCCAGAACCATCAGGCGACAGCTCTTCCGCCCACTGCCCGCCGAGTTGTCTGTCCTTGGCCCAGAGATTATCCTATTTCTTAAATCTTTTAAATAACATAGCTTCCTTACCCGCCTGCATTGCACAGGAGCTTCCATGTCAGACGAGCGACTCCCTCCCACCATCGAACCAGAAATTGCCGAGGTTTTCACCACCGATGTCGTCATCGCTGGTGGCGGTGTGGCTGGTGTCCTGGCAGCACTCACGTTGGCCGATCGGGGTCAATCCGTGCTGCTGACCGACGCGGGGAACGAACCCGGCCATGAGCTGACCACCGACATCCACCTGTGGGGGGACAGTGCGAAGTTACTCGAACTGCAAAACCTGTTGAAGCTGCCCGGCACATGCTTCTCGCCGGAGGGAGCAGTGATTCCCGATCTCCTCAAAATCGCGCTGGAAGACGCACTGCTTGATGCGGGGGTGGCGCTACGTTATGGCTGGCTGCCCGTTCGTCGTCGGGGTCATTCGGAAGTAGACTTTGCGGCCAAGGCGGGACGCTGCCGCGTCCACACGCAGGCCATCCTGGACGCTGGGTCTACGGGGATCGCCACCTGGAGCAGCGGGACTGCTCAGCTTCGTCAGGACGTCGTCTGTCGCCGGGTGATGCACCTGACGGGCGTTAATCTGAGCTGTGTTGACTCAGGAGCAGTCCCGCTGCCTGAGGAACTGGGAACGGCGTGGCTGGCCCGTGGACACTCTTCCAACGGGCACATTCTCCTGGAATTGCGCTGGCCCGCACCCCCCTCCACCAGCGCGGCTCTCCTTCAGGCGAGGCCTCATTCTCTGAGCGCGGTACGCTGGCTGATCACGCACCACCCCGCATTTGCCGTGTGCCGGATCGCGGGTATGGGCAGCGTCGCCCGCTGTTCGTCCCGCGGGGAAGCAGACCAGGACCGGGAGACGGGGCTGTGGACGCTTCGCGGGTCATTCCAACCATTTCCTGGCCCCCTGGAATTGGCCCGGCAGGGAGCGCGCGTCGCCCATCAAATGCTGGAACGGTCCTGGCCCCAGGCGTCAGGGGCGGGGCAATGGGTGGATGCCCCCAGCCAGGACGCCGAGGTGGACGTGTTGGTGGTGGGCGGCGGCAGCAGCGGCGCGGCGGCGGCAGTGGCCGCCGCCCGCGCGGGAAGCCGGGTCATGCTGGCCGAGATGCATGACGGCCTGGGCGGCAGCGGCACGCTGGGCGGCGTGGACAGCTACTGGTTCGGGCGGCGCGCGGGGTTCAATCTGGAAGTGGCGGCGCGGGTGGCGGAGGAACACGCCTGGATGAACTGGCCTGCCGGCGCCAAATGGAATGTGGAGGCCAAGGCGCTGGCCTGGCAACGGCTGACGCAGGAAGCAGAGGTGAACGTTCAGCTTGGCAGCGTGCTGCTGGAGACCCACGGTGGGCCTGGAGAGAGGATCACAGGCGCGACCTTCGCCACGCCGGACGGACTGCTGCGGGTGCATGCCGCTGTGGTGGTGGACGCCACCGGGGACGCGGACGTGGCTGTGCGGGCCGGAGCGGCGGCGGACTACGGCGCGGCGCGGGACGGCGTGACCATGTGGGCCTCGCTGGCGCAGCACCCGCGTCCGGGACTGACCAAGAACAACTTCACGAGCAACGTGGACGTGGGCGATCCGCAGGATTACACCCGCGCCATCGTCAACGGACGGCGGCGCAATCCGGGGCATGACCACGGGCGCTACCTCGCCCCACGCCAGTCCCGGCACCTGCGGGGCGCAGTTCAACTGACTTTGACCGATCAGTTGACCCAGAAGCGCTGGCCGGATGTGGTGAACGTGGCGTTTTCCAACCACGACGTGAAAGGCCACACCTCGTCAGACTGGCTCAGGATCGGCCTGATTCCCCCGAATCTGGAAGTGGAAGTGCCGTACCGCGCCCTGTTGCCCGTCACGCTGGACGGCCTGATCGTGACGGGCAAGGCGCTCTCGGCCAGCAGCGACGCTCTGCCCGCCGTGCGGATGCAGGCCGATCTGGAAAACCTGGGCTACGCCGCCGGATGGGCCGCCGCGCTGTGCGCGCAACGGAACGTCGCGCCTCGTCACCTCGCCATGCGCCCCTTGCAAGAAGCGCTGGTGGAGGCGGGCAACCTGCCGCCAGACGTGTTGGCCCGCACCGTGGAGCCGCCCACCGCCCCGCGTGCGGAGTGGCCAGGCTGGGTCGAGGCGCTGAACGACAACCTCCGGCTGCCAGATCTCTCCTTGATGGAGTTTCATGAGGTCTGGCGCGGGCCCATACCCTTCGTGGCCATCTGCACTGCTGGTCCCGGAATCGCGGCGTTGCTGCGCGCCCAGCTTGGCCTGGATTCACCCCGGCGCGTGACGTGTGCGCGGGCGCTGGCCTGGCACGGCGATCACGCGGCCACCCCCGTGCTGCTCCAGGAAGCGGAGCGCCTGTGGCCGGGCGGCGAGCTGCCCCACCGCGGGTCTGTTCCGTTCACCCAGGACTCGCCCGATCACGGCGCGATGCCGGACCTGGGCTATCTGCTCCACGCCCTGGCCCTGGTCCGGGATCGCCGGGCGCTCCCATTGATGACGCGGGTGGCCGCGCACCTGGCCGCCACCCCGGAGCGGTTGCGTGATCCCACCAGTGGCCTCTTTCACTATGTGGACGCCCTGTGCGATTTCGCTGAACGGCTGGGCGACCCGGTCTGCCTGCCACTGCTCCGCGGCTTGCAGCGTGAACCGCTCCTCCACGGTCAATGCAGCCGCGAGTGGCGACAGCCCGACTATTTCGCCGAGCGTCAGGCCATGCTGGAATTGATCGTGAACCGGGCAGCCGCCCGGTGTGGAGACCGCCATGGGTACGCGGTGCTGACCGATTATCTGGAGGACGCGCGCCGCCCGCTGGCCCGGCACGCCCACCTGGAACTGACGCGCCTGGCAGGGCAAGATCATGGCCAGGCGCCTCAACCCTGGCGAAACTGGCTGGCCACACAGCTTGAGCCCTTGCCATGTCAGCCGTGGCAGCCCCAGAAGGTCGTGGAGGTCAGCGCGTGAACTCGGTGGCTCTTTTGGGGGTTCTGCCCGCTTCATCTCCGCAGGCGGCTGAGCTGTGTCCCACCGCAAGCCGTTGTGTCTGCCGTTTCCCGCCGAGCGTCATCGGCTCTGCCGTCTGGCTCTACCACTACTCCCCACCCGGGCGGCGTGTTCAGGAACAGTTGAGTTGCCTTGACTGAACGTACGGCCTGTGGAGAGCAGGAGTGGCGTGATTCTCGGGCCACTCTTGTGGCCTCCGGACGCCACAGCTGGAACGCTTTCTTCCAGGCATGGTAGCCCCGCTGGTCCGCAGGTGAGGGTGAAGATGCCCGCTTTGGGCATGCAAGCTGAGCATCTTCACGCTTCCTCTGTTTGAATCGGTTGTGCCAGGTTGACCGAACGTCATCTAAAACATGGATTCAGGTCCGCTCACAGCTGTGGTTGACCGAAGACAGGCCCCTCTTCAGGAGCTTCAATTCTGGCTGAGATGAAATTCGAGAATATACTTTTGTAGTTAACTTCTCTCGATCAAGTGGGACGAGCTGCCAAGCCCCTCTCTTGACGGCACCTGCCCAAGCACTGAAAAGTTGCAGAGCATTGGGTTGCTTGGCCCTAGAGTGCGCGTGCCCATGACCCAGGCGCCGTCGTCAGCCGCCTTGAGGGGAACACAGCCTGAGCTGGGCCCCACGTGTGGGCGCCGCCGCATGCAGATGCCCGTGATGGGGGTCACTTGCCGGTTGGAGCGGACGGGCTGCGGGGCGCGCCCCTGAACCAGCGCTGCCACATGAACCGTTCAGAGCGGGACGCGGCAGTGTGGGCGCGCCGCATCACCCCACACACCCTGCACACCTGTGTGGTGGTGTCACGCGGCTCGAACTGGTGGGAACAGTTGTGCGCCCGCAGATACACCATGTAAGCCATTTCTTCAGCAACGTTGGGTGTGGGTCCCACACCCGTAAAAAACGGGTGGCGGCGCTCATCAGGCCGCTCCGTGCCAGAGAGGTAGAACGTCATCATGCACTCGGTGATTTTCTGAATCTCTGCGCCAGTGGTGACCAGACGGGTGTGGGTGCCAATCTTCCGACTCACGTTGATCCATTCCATGGGTTATCTGACCATAGCCGCTTTATGAAAATCTCACGTTTTCTTCACAGCAAAGAAGCCATGACGAAGAGTCCCTGGCGTAGGGACGCCTGAAGTACAGCTCCAGCGTGTGCAGGAAGCCCACAGTCACGAGCGCGACCGTTTAACGCCACGGAGGGTTGAAAGTGCCCAGACTCTGGGACCGTACCTGGTGTCTGCAATTCCCGGCCGCACGACTGCGCGGTGCCGGGTCCTGGTGGCATGCGATCTTCCGATAGATCGGATCCGTCCCCTCCGGGATACCGGCGGCGCGGCCTACGCCTCAGCTCCCGCGAGACAGTCCCGACACTGGCCAGGTCCAGTTTGCCCGTCGTGTCACCCTTGATCTTCTGGATGCGTTCCACCCCGGCGCCGGGGTGGCCGTCGCCGAGGACTAGGGCGGACAACTGATCGGCACCGGGATCATCTTCTTCGGGCCCCTACGCCGTCACAATTGGCTGCTCTCATCGCCCTGCCTCTCGGTCCTGGCTGTCCACCCGGCGCGCCGCCGTCGGGGCGTCGCCAGAGCCCTGGGGGCCTATCGCGTCCAGGCGACACAGGAGACGACTAAGCGTCACTCACCGCCGTCACCTCGCTTTGTTCAACTTGTGGCAAGTTGTTGGGGAAGGAAGCCTTTCGGCCCCGCTGCCAGAACCATTCAGAGCTTTAAACGTGCAAACTGCTCCTGGGGGACGCCGAGCCGAGACATGTGTGCTCGCAATTGGTCCTCCAGGCGCCGGACTTCCTCAGGATGACCAGCGTGCAGATCCTGCAGTTGCTCAGAGTCACCGGCCTGATACAGCAGATCCTCGCGGAGCGGGGGGAGATGCTGGATGTCGCTGGACATCGCCGGCATCCGCCAATGCGGCGTCTTCACACCAGGAATGAACGTCCCAGCCACCAAGTCCGGAAACACAGTGGACCGCTCGAACCGGGCCGCGTGGCTTCGGACATCCAGGTGACCGACCTGCAGGGAGTACCAGTGCGCCGCCCCAAGACGCGGATCGTGATCACGCAACAGCGTCCACTCGCCGTTGGTGATACCTACCCGCGCATTGGCGTACCCGTACACGGCTATGTCACGGTGACTCGAACGCTGTCCCAGCAGGACGGGCACAAAACTGCGGGAATGTGGACCTGGACTGGGCAAGCCGAGCAGATCGAGGACTGTGGCATGCAGATCCACTGTCTGCGTGATGGCCTGCTCGCGCCGCGCCGGCTGTCCGGGACACCACACGTGGAGCGGCACGTGCGTGAGGGTATTCCATAGTGGGCTGGCAGGCTTGCCGATGCGTCCATGTTCACCCAGGTAGTGCCCGTGATCGGTCGTAATGATCACGGCCGTGTCTTGCCACAAGTCATGCCTGGTTAATGCGTCGAACACCTGGCCCAACCAGGTATCGACCATGGTGAGCTTCCCAGCGAATTGAGCACGAACCCAATTGAGTTCGCGCTCACTGAGCGCGAGGTCTCCTTCATCGCTGCGGCCATACCGAGGCCAGGGATTAAAGGCCTCCGGCGATTCATCTGTGTAGAGGCTACGGTAGGGTTCGGGGACGTGGAAGGGCTCGTGTACGTCGAAGCTGTCGACGTGTAGAAAAAAGCGGTCCAGGGTGTGGTTCTGGTCGATCCAGCGGGCTGCTGCGCTCATGACCTTGGGCGCGAAGAAATCGGCCTCACGCATGAAGTCGGCCACGTTGCGCAGATAGATGCGGGCGCTCTCGCCGTGCTCAGTCACCATGCGCCTGGCCCAGGTGGGTTCCCGGTGGAGTGGAGCCGTCATGTGGTTGTCGTGTTCGTGTCCGCGGATGAATTCATAACCGCTGAAGTCGTGGTGGTAACTGTGGGCGCCCCATTCAAAGAAGTGATAGTGGTCGGTAATCAGCTGTGTGGTGATGCCCACACGGTTGGCCTGATAGGCAATGGGCTCATCCCATGGTTCCAGCGGTCCCCAACCACGCCACCAGAATTCTTCTACGCCCGCCCAGATTTCTCGGCGGGCGGGCATGCAGGGAAGAGAACCCGTGAAATGTCGGTCGAAAGTAATGGCACGTTCGGCGAAGGCGTCAAGGTTAGGGGTGTGGACCCAGCGGTTGCCGTACGCTGGCAGGTAGTGTCTGTTCAGTGAGTCGAGCTGAATCAGGATCACGTTTCGTGGCATGTTCACCTCCCAGGGTAAGGCCGCACAGGTTGTGGCATAGGGTGGTTTGGGCAGCGTGACGCTGAACGTCGCGCCCTGGTCTGCCGCTCCCCGGTTGGCCGTGGCGGTCCGGGCGGGCACGGCCGCAATCACTTGCGCCACGTGCTCCTCCAGCGCTTCGGGCGTCGGGGCGTGGAGTGCCGCCAGGCCCAGCGCCTGCTGTCAGTGGTCTGGCCGCACTTTGATCGCAATTATGATGGCCCCCACCACGCTCACGGCGACCGGAGGCAGCCAGAAGCCATTGACAATAGTCAGGACGCATTCAGCCCCGATCAGGAGGGGAGAAAAGTCATCCCGGTGTTCTGCCTGCGCTTGCGTCGGGCCCTGTGGGGCAGCACCGAAGTGCTGCGCTGATGGCGCTCTGACACGATCAGGCCACCCTGGAAGCGCTCGTGGGGGTGCGCCTGAGATCCGCAGAGCGCGCTTTCGCTTTGGTGCACGCTCCGCCCTTTATCTTCCTGGCCACGTGCTCGTTCAGACCAGTGTGAGGCCCGCGCTGCCACGCTGAGGGCTTGTTGTCGGAAAGGCTGCATCGATTTTTCCTCGCTGAAGTGAGCATGGGTGAAGACGATCTGGCCCAAGCCCACCTCCGCTTCGTCGAGCGTCTGGCGGCCGATCAGCGGACCAGCGAGCTGCGTGAGGCCGAACTCCGGGTCCTGGGTCTGGCGCTGGAGGCCCGTGACCGTGAGACCAAGGGGCACACGGACCGCGTTGCCGCACTGGCGACCCAGATGGCGCAGACGATGTGCTGGTCTCCGTCCCAGACGCGGGCGCTGCGCTGGGGCGCGTACCTGCACGACATCGGCAAGATCGCCATTCCCGACGCGGTGCTGCTCAAGCCTGGCCCACTGGACGCTGACGAGTGGGCCGTCATGCGCGGCCATGTGGAGGAGGGGATGAAGTTCGCCAGTGTCCTGGGATTTCTGCCGGAGACTGCGTTGGATGTGGTGCGCGATCACCACGAGCGCTGGAACGGGCAGGGCTATCCGGCGGGCAAGGCCGGGCGCGAGATTAGTCTGGCGGGACGCGTCTTCACGCTGTGCGATGTCTACGACGCCCTGACCAGTGCGCGGCCCTACAAGGCCGCGTGGTCCCCCGAAGCGGCGCTGAGGGAGATCGCGGCGCAGGCGGGGAAACACTTTGATCCTGTCCTGGCAGGAGTGCTTGTGGAACTGCTGCATGACGGGGGTGGGCCAGCCCACTGGGCTTCGCTGTCTTGAGGGGGGCCCCCTTCAGGTACGGCTGGGTGAAGGCCATGCCCGGCTGCGCTTCATTCTCGCTGGATAAAGTAAGCGCTACCATCACCCCGATGACGCTGCCTCGCCATTACCTGCTCGTAGACGACAATCCGCACGATCACTTCCTGACGCAGGCAGCGTTCGAGCAGCTCTGCCCGGAATGTGTGGTGACCTGTGTGGGAAGCGGCATGGAAGCGCTGGAATTACTTCAGACCCAGATGTTCCAGCCGGATGTGGTGCTGCTCGATCTCAACATGCCCGGGATGAACGGCTTCGAGGTGCTGCAGGCCATGAAGGCCAACGCACGTTTGGTCCGCATTCCGGTGGTGATTCTGTCCACGTCCGACGCCGAGCGGGATGTGGAACAGGCGTATACCTTGCATGCCAGTTCATACCTCGTCAAATCCGAGAGCTTTAGCGAGTTTTTGGAACAGCTGGAGACAGTGGTGAAATACTGGCAGACCAGCCGCACAGTGGTGGAGAGCAGGTAGGACAGGCCAGGCGGAAAGCGCCTCAAGCATAGCCGGCGCTCATTTAGCACTTTCAAATCTTGCCCGGGCCCACGTGGTTCAAAATCAGTCCCGTGAAGGCGCCGCCACACTATCTTCTGGTGGATGACAACCCCGCAGACCGTGTGCTGGTTCAGGTGGCGTTCGAGCTCATCAGCCCGGCAGCGGTCTTGACGTGTGTCGAAAGCGCCAGCGCTGCGCTGGATCTTCTTCGCAATCACGGCGTCAGGCCAGATGTGATGCTGCTTGACCTCGACATGCCCTATATGGATGGGTTCCAGCTGCTTGGAGAAGTGAAGCAGGACGCACGTCTGGCGCAGATTCAGGTGGTCGTGCTCACGGGGTACGGTCACAAAGAGCATGTGGAGCGGGCGTACGCCCTGCAAGCCAGTTCATACCTGGTCAAATCGCTCGACTTTGACCGCTTTGTAGAGCAATTGGAAAGGCTTGTGCGGGACCGGCAGGTCAACGGTGTCCTGCAGGATGTTGGTTCCCATGGCGAGGCCTGAGCGCGTCTGGACCAGACTGATGGGCAAAACGAATCAGCACGCAGCCCAGCCTATGGCCTCTGCGGCTGTGAACGTACCATTCACAGCCGCAGAGGCGTTCGTTAAGGGGCTTTTCACCGTGGACGTTCTGAGCATGCCTGGGTGAAGTCCACGTCCAGTCATCTTGCCGTCTCGTCCCAGTCCACCCGCAAGTGCGTCGAGTCGGCATTCTCCGTATTGACCAGGGCTGGACTGCGCTGGGGTCCGGCTACGGTTGAAGGTGGCCTTGAATGTCTTGGCGCGTCCCCTGAAATTGATAGATCTCAAGCGCTCATGCCCGGACCCGTCAAGTCCTACTCGAGGTAAGGACGTTTCCGTCGCGTGACCTTGCGCGTATTCGATCGGCCAGGGCACAAAGCCTTCCGAGGTCAACAGCGGTCCCACGGCTTGATTCTCGTGTCGATGACTGGTCGCAATGACCCGCACCTCCGGGTCGAGCCGCAGTCGGCGAACGGCTTCGCGCAATGTCGCTCTCGCGAGTCCTCGGCCTTGAAAGCGACGGTCGATCATCAAGCGCAGCACGAAGCCCACGCCGGCAGTGACCTGCAGCATCACGAAGCCGACCATGGGCGTGACGGGCGCCTCAAAGCCGAGACTGCCGTCGTCGTACACGCCGAAAGGGCGCAGGTCCGGGTTGACGGAGGCCTGCGCGAGAGAAAGGACGTTCGGGGCGACGAAAGCGCGTTGTGCGTCGTCGAGTTCCAGCGCTAGGCACTCGGCCAGGTGATGCGACGTGATCGGGCGATAATGAACGCGAACCAGGCCCGATGGTCCTCAAACGCCTCCTGTTGGCGCGGGACCTGCTCGAAAGAGTCGTTCAACAGCCGTTATGCTCCGAAATGGCTGGCAGGTGATGTGGGAAAGGGGGAAGAGGATGAGTCAAGAGCAGGAACAGCGGACTACCCTGGGAAGGCGGACAATATTCAGACGCTGAGTTCACCCCTCAGGGTCACAGCTCGCCCCGGCACTGCCTCCAGGAGGGTAGACCAAAAACACTCGCCAGAAGGATGGACCAGTGGGCAAGAGGAATGACCTCGTTGAAGGCGTTTCGGGTACAGGCAAGACCTCGGTGGCCGAAGAGTTACAGCGGCGCGGTTATCACGTCCTCCACGGTGACCGGGAGTTAAAAGACCGGGGGAATCCAGAGACGGGAGAGCGGGTCAACGAACCCGCCTATGAGCGCGAAAGTGACAGGGCCGTCTAACAACACGAGCATCTCCTTTGGGATGTCGGCAGAGTGAAGTCGGTCATCGCCGATCACAGCACAGCGATCTCCTTCTTCTGCGGCGGTTCGAGGAATTTTCGAAAGTTCATCCGGCTGTTTGACGGCGTTTTCGTGCTGGAGGTCAACGTCCTGGGCACGTTGTATCGGCAGCTTGACGCGCGTGTCGCGCGGGATCCAACAGAATGGGGCGGAAAACCAGAGGAAAAAGAGCTCGTTGCGCGACTGTATCGAAAAAAGGAAGACGTTCCCAGCAGCAGAGCGGTAAATGCAACACAACCGCTTGTGAAGGTTGTCGATGAAATCCTTCGCCGTATCCGCCCATCGCCTTGACGCTGTGGAGGCACCTGGGAGATGCCCGCGACGAGGAGCTGTCCAGGAGGCGGGCATCTCCCACTTGATGGCCGCACCTCTCCAGGATGGGTTCTGGCAAGTGAACGAGGAGCGGACCGACTTTCCTGGTGGGCAGCCTGAACTTCCGCATGCCCGTTGCACCACCTCATCCCAGACCCGCAGGGTGTCCATCAAGGGGCGGCGTCGGACCGGGCGGGTCCGGTGGTGTGGACGTGCCGGTGAAGGTTCGAGACTCGGGCGTGCGGGGCGAGGAGTTCCTGGGCCCGGCGGCGTTTGAAGCCCCGTGGTTGCCGTTCCTGTCGTCGGGTCAAGCGGTGCGACTGCTCAACGGGATTGTTACGCCGCGCACTCGAGGTGACTTGAACGTCCTTCACGCCGTGGAGCACGGAAAGTTCCCGAATGGCTGCCCCATCGCTGCAGAGCTTGTCGGTATGAATGACCTCCGGAACCTCGGACCCACTGAGCAGCCGAGTGAAGACAGTCCGGGCGGGTTTGTGTATCTCGATGTGCTTGAAGCAGGAGGCCGAGCATGGCTCCGTATTTGTCGACAGCTCTCCACAGCCAGTGCTGAACACCACCCTCGGGTACGGGCAGCCTCCGCCTGGAAGTTCATCCCCAGGGGATCGGTGGCAAGGAGGACCCGGTACGCCTGGTGTTCGAGGCCCAGCAGGGCCCGGCCCTCAACGTTTCACTGGCCGACCCGGGCAGCCGCTTGAACTTCATCGTGAACGAGGTGCAGGCAGTAGACCATCCCGAGCTTCCCAAGCTGCCCGCGGCGCGCGCCGTATGGGCATGCAAGCCAGACTTCAAGACCGCCTGCGCAGGTTGGATCTACGCCGGCGGAGCTGATCGAGGATTTCGCGGCGATTGCCGGTGTGGAACTGGCCGTGATTGACGCTCAGACCCGACTGCGCGCCTTCCGGCATGAGCTGCGCCTGAACGACCTCCATTACGTCCTCGCGCAGCGCCGGCGAGCATCAAGAAGGTAGACGGGGGAGATCGCGTTCATGACATGCCCGAGCTCCGGGCCCACCCGGGGCAGGCCACTGAGCAGTGATCGGTGTGAGCGTCGCTGTCCACAGCCCCGTCAGTCAGCGGGAAGCGCGCTTGCTTTCCCCTCGGTCTCTGATTCCATCACGGACGTGACCTCTCTTTCTTGAAGCCGCTCCGCGCCCACCCTCAGCATCCTGTGGGGGTTCGGAACCGGCGAAGCACGTTACGGTGCAGGCGACACCGAATCCCGCAAATAACCCAGGCGACGCCTCACGAGGCGTCGCCTTTTGGCAAACTCAGGGGCCTTAGTGGCTGAAGGAGGGAGCAGGAGCGTCCTCGTTCGTGCCGACGTCCTGGGGATGTCGGCGCAGCGGAACCACGGGCAGCAGGGTTGTCAGAATCAGGCCAACGAGGATGATCCAAATGCTCGTGCCGATCATGCTCTTGACGGCCTCCGTGAAGCCACGCTTCATCCCGACCGAGACCTGCTGTGCGACGGTCGCCGCCTGCTGGTCAAGACCTGCGCGGATCTGCTTGAGGGCCGCCGTGGTGGCCTGTGCGGCCACCTGGGGTTCACTCGACAGAATGCCCTGTTGGACGCGCTGCGCCGTCACCTGAGCGGCTTGCGGTGTGGCGAGGGCCGCTGCAGGCAGGGCGCGGAGCTGAGCTTTGAGTGGCGCGGGTGTCGCACCGCTCCCCAGGAGGGCCTGACGGCCAGCTTCGCCCCGGCTCAGGGTGGTGGCGACCGTGTTGGCCTGTGCGGTGAGTTGCTGGTGAACCTGTGCGCGGACGCCACCATTCTTGAGGGTGGATTTCAGCGCTTCGGGCAGCTGCGGGTTCTTGAGAAGCGCCTGGGTCGCCTCCGCGTCACCGTTGAAGGCCCGTTCGATCTGAGCGTACTGCTGGGCGAGGGCCGCTTTGATCTGCTGACCGGTGTCGCCGCCGCTGCTGGAACGCATCTCGCCGAGGTTGATGTTCTTCGCGGCGTTTTCCATCCCGGGTACGTTCGGGAGGTACCTGGGCAGTTCCGTGTGCAGGTTGTTGAGCAGCAGCGTTCCGAAGATGGCCGCGCCGATGGTACTCCCGATTTGCCGGAAGAACTGACTGCTGCTGGTGGCCACGCCCAGCTGGTGCATGGGCACGGCATTCTGGATGGCGATGTTGAACAGGCTCATGGCGGGACCAAGACCGAGACCGACGATGAACATGCGCCAGCCCAGGTCGAGTCGCGTGGTGCCGACGCTGATCTGGGTCAGGAAGAACACGCCGGCGATCAGGATGACGGTCCCGCCGAGCAGGAAGGGCTTGTAGTTCCCGCTGCGGGCGACCAGGTTGCCCGCCGTGATGCTGGAGAGCATCAGGCCCGCCATCAGGGGCAGCATCGCGAGGCCGGAGTTGGTGGCGCTGACGCCCTGCACGGTCTGCATGAACAGTGGCAGGAACATGACGATCCCGATGAAGGCCATGTTGATGACGAACGAGGCAAGGTTGGAGATGCTGAAGGTGCGGTTCCGGAAAAGGCCCAGTGGAAGGATGGCGTCCGGGTTGTTGCGCTCGGCCAGGATGAACAGCACCAGGCTGACGGCACTGAAGGCGAACAGGCTGACGATGCGCGCGCTGTCCCAGGGGTAGGTGGTGCCGCCCCAGGTGAGGGCGAGCAGCAGCGGAAGGGTGGTGGCCACGATCAGGACGGCGCCGAGGTAGTCGATCCTGCCCGTTGCCTTGTGGCTGAGGCTGGGCATCTTGGCCAGGATCATAAAGAGCGCGACGGCGCCCAGGGGGAGGTTCACGTAGAAGACCCAGCGCCAGCCTTCGATGAAGTAGCCCAGCAGGCTGACGCTCCCGTGGTCGGTGAGGAAGCCGCCAATGACCGGCCCAAGAACGCTGGACAGGCCGAAGACCGCCCCGAACAGCCCGCCGAATTTCGCGCGTTCTGCAGGCGGGAACATGTCGGCGATGATCGCGAACGCGCTGGTAAAGAGCGCGGCGCCGCCCAGGCCCTGGAGGGCGCGGAACACGATGAGCTGAATCATACCGCCGCCGAAGAGGTTGCCCATAAAGGGCTCGCCGGCCATCCCGCAGAGGACCGAGCCCAACAGGAATAGCCCGATGCCGATCACCAGAATCGGCTTGCGGCCAAAAAGGTCACTCAGTTTGCCGTAGATGGGCACCATGACGGTACTGGCGAGCAGGTACGCCGTGGTGACCCAGGCGTAATATTCCAGCCCCTTGAGCTGCTCAATGATGCGTGGCATGGCGGTGCTGACGATGGTCTGGTCCAGGGCGCTGAGCAGGAACACCACCATCAGGCCAAAGAGGGTGATGGTTTTCTCCTGCTGGGTAAAAACGCGCGGGGTGGTGGCGGTGGTCATGCGGGACTTCCTTCGGGGGTCAGCGCGGTCATGGCCTCGTTGAGGGTGCGCAGCTGATCTGGGGTGAGACGGGTGAGGCGCGAACTGACTTGAGCGTGAACGGTGCTCTCGATGTCATGGATCAGGGCAGTGCCAGCAGGGGTCAGGCTCAGGTGGATGCGCCTGGAGTCTTGCTCGTCAATGTGCCGCTCGATCAGGCCGCGTTTGCTGAGGTCGTCGAGATAGCGGCTGACCAGGGTGGTGGGCATCATCAGTTCCTGGGCGACCAGTTTCGGGTAATGCAGGCCGCTTTGGATGGTCTTGAGCAGCATGAAACTGCGAGGATCGGTGTCGAGCTCCTGTTGCAGCAGCGGTTCGATTTCCTGGGCAAGCGAGCGGTTGAAGCGCCACATGACGGTGAGGAAGCGGCTGACGTCCTCGGTGTCGTGGGTGGGGGGAAGGGCAGTCGTCATGGAGATAACTTAACATAATAGATAACTAAGGTAAAGTAGTATTTTGGGTAATCAAATGCCTATCGTAGGTTATTTTGCCAGGTGTAATGTTCCTTGACCTCAAGGGACTGTGCACCGACGATCGTTCGGCGCACAGTCCCTCTCGCTGCGTTCTGACTGGAGGGCACGCAGGGCATGACTGTGTCGGCCAGCAGCGGTGACGAGAGGATGGTGGAGTCGAATTGCTCGGGCAGGTTCGCGAGGCGGGCCGTCGAGTCCCCGAACCGTCCCAGCCGGCATCACACGGCCCACTGCCGGGCCGCCTGAAGACCTCGGTCACGTGCGGCGTGCAAACCGCGTCTCCGTCACCTGCGACGAGCAGAGAGATCAATTTTTGGGCCGTGCTCGTGGAGCATGGCTGAAGATCGTGCTGAGTGGGTGGGAGGCGTCGGAAGAACCCGCGGGCGGAGCCCATCACGCGCGAGGAAAAACGGTAGCGGCAACGGCTTCCGGTCAGACCCATCTCAGTCGCCGACTGGGCTCAATGACGCCAGGCAAACTACGATGGGGTGTGACGTCCTCCAAGCTCATCCTTGACGGGTCTCAGCCCTTTGACCGGCTGATTCTCGAGGCGGCTCAGGTCTTGCGTCCACGCTGGGTCGGCGATCGTCTCATCGGTGATGTCGCCTGCGTGCTGGTCACTGAAGCTCAGCGACACTTCCACGGCGTCTGCATCGACACAGGGTCCGGAACCGGATTCTGTGCGGAGCATGCAGCCATCGCCGCGATGGTAACGGCAGGCCAGTCCCGCATTCAGTCCATTGTGGCGGTGTGGCGCAAGGAAGAAAGCGGAGAACTCTTTGTTCTCCCTCCCTGCGGGCGGTGTCGAGAGTTCATTCGGCAAATCGATGCCCTGAACATCACGACTCAGGTGATCCTGGGGCGTGATACGGCAAAAGCACTGGGTGAACTCCTCCCGCACTGGGCATGGCCCGAGCCGTTGACGTGACCTGGAAGCGCTTGTGGCAAGTTGCTGGAGGAGGGTGACGTGACGCTGAGTGGTCAGAAGCTTCCGGTGGACCGGTTTCCCCTCGCTGTAATCCAAGGCTCGATCACCGCTTCACCCTCAGCTACCGCAACATCGAAGAACTGCTGCTGGAGCTGGGCGTCTGCGTGACCCGCGGATCCATCCGGACCTGGGACATCAGGTTCGGCCACCTGTTCACCCAGGTCTATGCCACTGGGAGGGGACGCCGGGGTTCCGGGTGGCATCTGGACGTTACGGCACGCGGATGTCGGAGGCGTCACCCACTGGTTGTGGCGAGCGGTCGATGAACACGGCGTCGTGCTGGACGTCTTCCTCCAGGCGCACTGGGATACCGAGGCCGCCAGGTCGTTTTTCCACCGTTTGCTGGGGGAGGGGCGACGTGCCGGTGGTCATTCACCCTGACAAGCTCTGGAGTTATGGGGCAGCCCTACGCGAGCTTCCCGTACTCCACGGGGTGGAGCATGTGCAGGTGGTGTCGCCCGGTCGCTGCAACAACCTGGTTGAGCATCCCATCGTCCCCCTCGGAGCCAGGACCGTTCGCAGCGAGGCTGGAGGTCACGACGACGAGCGCAAGGATTTCCCGGTCTGCACGCCTGGATCACGAATCGGCATCATCCCGCCCGCTCCACTGGTCCCGCTTGCCCTCGGCGTGACCACCAACAGGCGGCTTTCCAGATGTGGCGGAAGTGGTACGGCAGGTGGGGCCGCTGTCTACGTTCATTCTGCCGGGGACACTGGAGGGCTGAGGGGCGAGTTGAGGGCTGAGCCAGCCGACTTGCACTGTGGGTGTGCAGCCGCTGCAGCAGCCTTCATTCAGCTCCACTCCAGACGCCAAGACCTCTCGAGCAGAACCAGGAGTTCCTGCACCGCCGCCTGCCCTTCCACCACGTAAGTCCAGGCACCTACTTCAAGGGCCTGCGCCGCTCTGTCCTCATCAGCCAGCCCACTCAGGACCACCAACGGCCGGTCTCCCACCAGCGCCAGGGCCCGTGTCAGCAGGCCCAGTCCGAAACCGTCCGGAATGTCGAGGTCCAGAAGTAGCGCGTCAAAGGCCTCCGCTTCCCAGCTCAGGGTCGCCTCCACGAAGGTTTCCACATACACCACTTCCCACGCGGCCCCCACGATCTCGAGCCATTCCATGAGCAGCAGGGCATCTGGAAAATGATCCTCCACCAGCAGCACCCGCGTCACTGGCTGTTTCCACCGGGCAGGCGCGCCGCCGTCAGCCAGAACTGCTCGGTCAGCCGCACCAGGTTGAAGAAGACCGGCAAGTCGTGCGGCTTGGTGAGGTACGTGTTCGCTCCGGGCGCGTACGCTCGCTTGACGTCGTGGGCTGCCAGCGATTCAGCACCGGCAGCGACCGGAGGGTTTCATCCGCGCGCATCGCCGTGAGGCCCTCGGAATCAATTAATGCCCCTTGCAGGCCGTTCACGCGCTGCGCTGCGCTGCGGGCAGCGTGAAGTAGAAGGTTGTGCCGACCTCTGGCGTGCTCTCCAGCCATACCTGGCCGCCATGCCGCTCGACGATCTTGCGGACGATCGACAGCCCGATGCCGCTCCCCTCGTACCTCTGCCGGGTGTGCAGGCGCTGGAAGATCGTGAAGATGCGCTCGAAATACTCTGACTCAATCCCAATGCCGTTGTCCTGCACGCTGAACTGCACCATGTTGTCCCCTTGCCGCGCTTCCACCCGCACCACAGGTGTGCGCTCCGGGTGGCTGAACTTCAGGGCGTTGGCAATCAGGTTCTGGAACAGCTGGCGCAGCTGTGACGCGTCCCCTCGCACGACCGGCATCTCTCCGACCTCGAGCTGCGCTCCGGTCCGCTCGATCTGCGCGTCCAGGTCCTGCACCACCTGCGCGAGGGTGCCCCTCATGTCCACAGGCTGGTGGGCCCCCGCTTCGCTGGCCACCCGCGAGAACGCGAGCAGATCCTGGAGGAGTTGCGCCATGCGCTCGGTCCCCTCGCTTATGAACTGAATGTAGTTCTGCCCCTTCTCGTCGATCTGCCCGGCGTACCGGAGCGCCAGGAGTTGCGAGAAGCTGGTCACCGTCCGCAGGGGTTCTTGCAGATCGTGGCTGGCGACGTACGCGAACTGTTCCAGCTCGGCATTGGAACGGCGAAGGTCCTCGTTGGCCTGTTTGAGGGTCTCCACGGCCTGCTGACGTTCGGTGATGTCCCGGAAGACCAGCACCGAGCCTTCGATCTCGCCCGCCTCGTTCACGATGGGAGTGCTGGTGTACTCCACTGGGAAAGGGGAGCCGTCCTTGCGCCAGAACACCTCGTCATTCGCCCGGTGCATCTGCCCGCCTGTGAACCCCGCGTAGATCCCGCAGGCCTCCATGGGAAAGGGGGAACCGTCCGGATACGAGTGGTGAATCAGGGGATGCTGAGGGCGTCCCAGGAAGTCTGCCTTCGTGTACCCCAACATCTTCAATGCAGCTGGATTCGCCAGCGTGCTGCGGCCCTGCTTGTCGATGGTCGTCAGGCCTTCCCCAATGCTGCTGAGCACCAGTTCGTTGAAGCGTGACATCCGGGTCAGTTCCGCCATGCCCCGTGCACGCTCGAGGGCCAGGCCCAGGCTGCGCACCACGGTGACCATCACGGCCTTGTCGGTGCCCGTCCAGGTCCGGGCGTCGAACAGGACGAAGCAGATGATGCCCACGATCGCACCGTTCACGAAGACCGGTAGGGAAGCCACGGTGCTTACGTGCTGCACGAGGGCCGCGTCGGTGTCGCCGCCCCGCAGGTACTCGTCCTGGTAGAAGGGTTGCCTGGTCGTCCAGGGCACGACCAGGCTGCGTGGCCCGTCGTACGGAAAACCCGCGTCCACCACCGCCTGCAACGCCCCCGCTTCAGCGGGCGTGCGGCCCAGTTCGCCCGTCTGCACCGTGTTGCGCCACAACCCACTGCGGCGTTCGTAGTACAGCGCGTAGCCCGGGGTCAGCAGCGACATCACCAGTTCCTGCGCGCGCCCCACCAGGGTCGGTTCGTCCACTTCCACGCTCAGGTCGCGGGTGAGGTCCGCGAAGCCCTCCAGCGCCCGGGCGCGGGCGTCGAGTTCCGCGTTCTGTTCCTTGAGGCGCCGGGTGATCTCAGTGCGCTCCAGCGTGAGCTCCAGGCCGCGCACCACCGCCTGCACCAGAGCCTTCTCGCGCTCCTGCCACGCCCGGGCCTGACGGGTTCCCACCGTGAACAGGACGCGCAGCTCCCCGCCGATGAACAGGGGCAGGAACCCGGCGGCGCCGTAGGCCGTGGCGCTGGACAGGCTCTCGGCCTTGGCGTTCCAGCCGTCCACGAAGTGCGGGGCCTGCAAGCGGGCTGCCTCAGCATAGTTCGGCGCGTCCCTGGGGACTCCGGCCGTGATCTGGGCGATGATCTCCGGGGAAAGATCGTCAGACCACGCCCGCGCGGTCCACAGGTCGCCGTCCAGCTCGTAGTACGCAACGCTCACGTGTGGCAGGCTGGCGCGCACCACCTGCACGGCCTGGCACGCGAGGGTCAGCGCGTCGCTCTCGCTGCCCACTGCCGTCTTGTACGCGACGAAGGCGTCGAGCGCGGCGCGTTGCTCCTCAAGCTGCTGGGTCCGTTCCTGCACCCGACGTTGTAAGTCGGTGGTGAGCTGTGCGCGGCCCAGGGCAAGGGCGCACTGCCCAGCCAGGGTACGCAGGAAACGGATCTCGGCTGCGGTGAAGTGGTGCGGCGCCTTGAAGTCCAGTACGACTGTACCCAGGGCCGCCTCATCCAGGAACATGGGCAAGACGGCATTGGCGACAGGGGCAATCGCGCCCGTTCGCTCTTCGAGTTCAGGGTAGGCGCCCGTCAGGTCCCCCTGATGCTCGAAAAAGAGTGGCTCGTGCCGCTTGAGTGCGTCCCCAGCGGGCACGTTCCCGTCGAGGGGGCCATCCTGCCAGATGGTCTGCGCGTCCTTTTCGTGACCTTGGGTGGCGGCGATCTCCAGACGGTCTCCTGCCCTGTTCACGAGGAGTACCGCGCCCGCAACGGCGTTCAGGGCTTGCAGGGCGGGTTCAAGTACGACCCTGAACACATCGGCCGGCGTCGTCGCGGCGGCGAGAGCCTCGGTGACGTCCTGCAGGTATTCCGCCAGGGCGGAGGGCGACGCTGTGGCCGCCGCGGGCTGTTCGGGCATTCGGGCAGGATAGCGTTTGGCGTGAATCAAAAAGAGGATTGGGGAGCTCCCCGTGGACTGCTCCCCTTTCGTCACGAGTGGAGACGACGTGCTGCTTTAAAAGAGTTGAAGCCAACCCCTTCGTTTTCGCAATGAAGTTGGGCAATCTCTTCCCAGTTTGAACGCTAAGGCACGAACCTGGGATACCCAGTTTCCCATCAGAGCGCAGCACCCGGCTCGGTGGCGGCTTCCCCTTTATGGGACGCGCCCGGACCAGGCAGATCGCAGTTCACCCACCCAATCCCCAAGTGTCACCTGAGCCCGAGCAACACTTTCACCGGACTGATTCTGGCTTACAGCGGCGGCGCCGTCGCTTTCAACACCTGGACGAATGGACGCTCGAGTCACGCGGATTCCACGTTCCAGAAGAGGTTCTTCAATATCCGGGTAGCTCATCGTAAACCGGTGATCCAGCTTTTGCGGCGTACCCCATGACCGCGAGGGGGGACCGATAGCCGGGAAGTTTCTGACCGCTCAGCCCCGCGTCACCCTACCCCGACCACTTGCCACAACTGACCAGGCTCAGTCTGCCGACGAGGTCAGGGCGGATCAACCAGTGGTCATTGGGCTTGAATTCCCCAATAGCTTACGCGTGGACCTCTTCTGCGGCCTGGAGGAAAGCGTGTATCTCAGGCGCGAGGCGCTCCTGCACGGCGTGCTCGAAAGGATGTGTGACGCCCGGTAGCACGAGCAAGCGCCCCCGGGCCAGTGCTCGGTAAGCAGCGACTGTTTCCTCTAGGCTGACCATGCGGTCTTGATCGCCGAGCGAGAGTTGCACCGGAACCTTCAAGGCTCGCAGGACGGAATCGGTCACTGCCGGATTCTCTCCCAGCTCTGTCAGGAGGTCGGCGACGCGCCGAGTGAGCAGCTGCCAGTCTTGCGGTGTGTGCGCCTGTTGGAGAGTAGCGGCGAAGGCAGGGGCTTTCTCCAGGATGCGGTCGGGGTTCAGGCCGCGGACCTCGCGGGCGGCCACCTCGGGGGTCCAGGCGAGTTTGGTGGCGTGCGCGAACACCCCGGCCACCCGTTCGGGATGCGCCCGGGCGAGCAGCAGCCCCACGTAGCCGCCCAGGCTGTAGCCGAACACGTGGGCCCGCGCGACGTTCCGTCGGTCGAGTTCGGTGACCACGGCTGCCGCAATCTCCCAGGACCGCAGCACATCCGGGATAATCTGCCCACCGTGACCGGGAAGGTCGAGGAGCAGCACGTCGGCGAAGGGGGCCAGGGCGGAAGCCAGCGGAGTCAGCGAGGCGCTGGCTTGCAACGCGCCGGGAAGCAGCACGAGGGTCGGTCTGTCGGGCACATCCCATTGTACCCTCGTCGAGCGGATCTCTTCGGGTGGTTGTGTTGCCTGAACTGGGCTCTCAGCAGGCAGAAAGCAGGTGTGGTCTCAAGTTCAGACCATCCCTGCCGCGACGGTTGACCACGTCTGGAACCGGCGTTGCTGATTGCTTCTTCGCCCTGCGGCGTCAACACTGCTGCGGGAGTGATGGTGGAGGTTGATCACTCGAGCGTGCAACTTCAGGAACGCTCAAGCGCATTTCCGTCGCCTGAACCCCTGCCGACTTCGCTCTCGTTGCCGTGTCGCTCGGTGGTCTTGTTCAAGAACGTGGTGACACCTGGCTGTAGAGAGCACCTGTTGATGGGCGACATGGACCAAGCTCGGTCTCACTCGAGTCGCGGCTCCGTCGCGACAGAGCCCGCCGGTATGGATGACCTCTGGAACATCGTCTTCTCCCAGGACCAGCGTCAGCAAGGTCTTCGCCGCGTCAGTGTCCGGGTGCCGCTGGAGGATATCGAGCACGAACCCGTGCTCGTCCACGGCCCGCCACAGCCAGTTGTTGGCTCCGCCAACCTTGACGCACCCCTCGTCGGGAGGCCACTGGGAACCCCGCCTCTGTGCCCGGTGACGCAGGCCTTCGACGAAAAGGGCGCTGAACTTGATGCACCACTCGCGGAGGGTCTCGTGGCAGGTCTTCGATGACGAGGGTGCCGCCGTGGTCGGTGGTTTCGTTGCAGCAGACGTTGGCCCGGTCCATCTCATGGATATTGGTGCCGATGCTGGATTTGAGCCGGGTTCGGCGCGTAGACATAAAATTGAGGACGACTGGAACGTCGAGCAGCTGTTTGACAAACCGGATCATGCGATCAAACTCAATCTCGGGCGGGGTATCCAGCACCTGGTAGCGGTGGAGCTGCTCCTGCCCCTTTGTTTCGTCCTGGGGCCCCTGATGGCCCATACGCCAGTGTGGGACATGAACCGATTGACAGGGCAATCACTCAAAGATGAATAGCGCACAACATGAGTCCTCTGACAGAGACACGAACCATCGGCTACCAGACTGGAGTCAATTGGCGCTGAGGAGGGTTCATGCAGACCTTCACTGAATACGGCAGCACGCCAGAAAGCAGTGTGCTGTTTCAGTGAAAGCACGCTCGGAGTGGGACAAGTCAACAGAAACAGCGAACAGACTCAGCAAAGGGGGCGGGATCTGCTCCATGCGCCGCCAGAGCCAGTGGGAGAGGAAAGGCAGATGAAAGACCGGCTGGACCGCTTCAGGTGCGCGCTGCACATCACTGCCGTCACCTCTCTTCAGGCACGGGTGTCGAACTCAGGAACACATCGACGACCTGGGGATCGAACTGGAGAGCTGACTGCCGTGCGATCTCCTCGCGGGCCTGCGCAGGCGTCCAAGCAGCCTTGTAAGGCCGCTCACTTACCAGCGCGTCGTACACATCCACCACCGTAAAGATGCGGGCCAGCAGCGGAATCCGGTCCCAGGCCAGACCATCAGGATAGCCCTGGCCGTCCCAGCGCTCGTGGTGATGCCGGATCACGGCCAGCGCGGCTGGGGGAAGGAAGCCCAGGGCGGCGGCAAAGCGTTCACCTTCAGCAGAATGACTGCGAATCAGCGCCCATGCCTGGTCATCCAGCGCGCCTGGTTTGAGCAGCACCGTATCTGGAAGACCGATCTTGCCCACGTCGTGCAGCAAGGCCCCCAGTTCAAGCGCCGTCAGGTCCTCGGCGCTCAGGCCCAACGCCCGTCCCAGGCTGAGGGCGTGGCGCACCACCCGGTCTGTGTGGCCGCCAGTGTCCCCGTCCCGCGTTTCGAGCGCCAACCCAAGGGCGCGTACCGCTGCGCGCTGCGCGGCCAGAGCCTGGAGTTCGGCCTGCTTGTGCTCATCGATGTCGCTGCAACTGCCCACCCAGGCCACGTCGTCGGCAAGAGGCGCAGCCAGCTTACGGCCACGCACGACGAACCAGCGGTAGCCCCCAGCCTGATCGCGCAGGCGGTACTCGATGTCGTAAGGCTGCCCGGTGCGGATGGCCTCGGTCCAGACTGCCAGGGTGGGGGCAACGTCTTCAGGATGCAGGCCCTCCTCAAAGCCAAACCCCGTGGTTTCTCCGATGACGCCGGTGTACTCGATCCAGCGCCGATTGACATGCGTCCAGCGTCCCGCAACGTCAGCCGTCCAGAGCATGATCGGCATTTCTTCCACCAGGCGCCGATATTCGGGCGCAGGTCCAAGCGCCGTGGGCGTCAGGTGAGCCATGGACGGAGTCTAGGCCTGCATCTATCTCAGTCGCATGCCAGAGTCTTTACACATTGGGGTGACTTTTTGAGTTGGTTCTTGGCTTTTGGCTGCTGACACTGGCGGCGGGGGGCGCGCGGATTGACTGAACAGCTGGGGATTGACTCAGGTTCGAGGGCCTCGCCCTGATTCGTCAGAGAATGCAAAAATAAGGTTGTGTTGCCTTCGCTGGGTGGGGGGAGGGTGACCCGCCGGGACCGACGCAACGCCTGACCGCTACCGGTTCAAAGGTGACCATCATCAGGCACGCCGTCTGGCTTGACCACCGCTTTCCACTGAGTGACTGAGACGTGCAGGCATTGCTGCGCCAGCGCGGCACCCTGGTCAGCCACGAGAGCCTCCGCGAGTGGTGCATCAAGTTCAGCGCCCTTTTCGTCGAAGGTCTGCGTCACCGGGCACAGAGGCGGGGGTCCCGGTGGCCTCTCGACGAGGGGTGCATCAAGGTTGGCGGAGCCAAAAACCGGCTGTGGCGGGCCGTGGACGGGGAGGGTGCCGTGCTCGATATCCGGCTCCAGTCACACCGAGACACAGTAGCTGCCCGCAGCTGCTTCGCCCTGCACGCCCACGTCTCGAACCTCCACAGCACACTCGTTCCACCGTGCCTGCTTCAGTCCGACGAAGCAACCAGACCGCAGCACTTTTTCTGGAGTAAGAGGCGATGCAGCAGGCGGCTTGAGAAGCAAGCCGCCTGCTGCGTTCCCTGGCCCCGCTGAGGTTGAGTTGCCAGAGCCGTGTACCAGAGCCGTGTAGACAACGCTTCCACTACATTCGCGCATCCTCGACGCTCAGGGCGAAGACCACCAAGGCCGCAATCCCAGGCACGAGTCACACCGCGACCCCAAGGATGCGGAGCCAAGTTGGCATAGGCGGCAGGCGCGGGGAGCCAGGTACGGGGACCATACGACTGTCTCTCCTTTTCGCCAGGAAATTGGGCCAAGGTAGAGGTGGCGCGTAGTTGTCCTGCGTGAAATGAACGATCGCGGCAGGATTTAATTCGGCTACAGGCGCCCTGTCGTTGTTCATGAAGACGTCCCCAAGTCCATCTCCCCACTCTCTTCTGGGATCTAAAGTTCTCCCCATTTATGGTGAAGCATGCAGACCAGACGTACGGCGCTTCTCGCAGGCCTGGCTCTCGCTCCCTCGTTGTGGCCTGGCGGCCACGCCCAGAGTGCCACTGAACTGCAGGATCTTGGCACGGCCTATGCCCTGTACGTGAGTGTGGGCTACCTGCGCGATACCTGCCTCAAGCGTGACCCAGCCAGCGCTGCAAAGGTCAAGCAGGCGTATACGACCTGGGTAGGAACGCAGAATCTAGCCGATTTCGAAGCAAAACTGGGCCAGAAGCTCGGCAAAGAGACGCTGACACAGCTCCGCCAGGGGTTGGCGAATGACCTCAAAGCCCTCGACGCTGCACTGCAAAAACTGGGACCTCCTGGCCAGTCATGCCCAGCAGTGGCCACCATCTTCGCGTCCGACACCTTCAACATTCGCAAGAAGATTCCCAATCTCACGACCCTCCTGGGACCAGGCAGTGGGTCGAGCACGACTGCGGCAACGGGTACAGCGGCCAAGACCTCCCCCTCCAGCAGCAACGTAGCGGTCTACAGCGTCGCGCAGCTCTCCTCGCTCATGGCGCAGACCCTCGCGCCGCTGGGCAAAGCCACGGGACGAGAGCAGGATGCTGCTGGCCTGAAGAAGTTGCAGTCGCTGGGCACGGTCATCGCCGTGAGTGGCACCACGCAGCGGTCACGTTCCATCACACAGGAGGATGACCGGCGTGCGGCGCGTTTCGACGTGTACTGCTATGACATGGCGAATGACGCCGACAACCCACCCAAGGGTCAGGTGACCGTCGCCGGGCGGGTGCGCGAGTTTGACCACGACACGGGCATTACCCTGGAGAACTGCGTGGTCCTAAGCCCGGCACAGACGGCCCAGCTCAAGAAGTCCACCGTCGCCGTCGTGGACGCGGGCTGGCGCTTTAAGGCCCAGCCGGCGGAGAAGTTCCTGGTGGCCGCCGGACAGGGCCTGAAGGACAACGACATCCTGGGCGCGTACATGGAGCAATCCACCGGCATCGGGGTGGGCGGCATGGTCCTGACCACCTACCCAGTCTCGCTCTTTTTGAAGGATGGCACCGTCTACAATGACCCCTACTGGGCGCCGGGCAGCTTCAACTACAAACTGTCGCGTCAGCTCGAACCGCAGAAGTGGGGCAGGTGGACCCGTCAGGGCAACAACTTCGTGATCCGCTGGGGCGACGGCGGGACCGAAACCTTTGAGGTTGAGGGAGCCCCAAAACCCCTGCCGGCCGGGACCAAGCTCAGTGGCGCCTTCCAGACCATCTCGGGCGGCGGCAACACAGCGATGGGTGGCGACGTGATGGTGGCGGGCGGAGGCACCTACACCTTCCAGCCTGACGGAACCTTCAGCGGCGGCAGCTTTGGCAGTGTCAGCAGCTCGAGCGTGGTGGCGGGAAGCACGCGCAAGACGGGCGGCACCTACGCGGTCAGCGGGTATAGCATCACCCTCAAGGGGGCGAACGGCCAGCAACAGCGTTTGTTCTTCGCGCGTTACGACCAGAACCTGCTGTACATCGGCGGCTCCACCTACATCCCCGACCGCTAAAAACTTGCGGCCTCAAATACGGCCTCACCTCGAAGTCTCAAAGACCTCCTTCATCCGCTGCTCCTCCACCTGCTCCTGGTCCGTCGGGCGCCCAAGCACTTGAGGTCTCAGGCACTGTTCCAGCGACCAACGGGAACCGGACCTTCTGTCACTTGGCGAGGAGGCCTGTCCAACCTCAATGCGGGCGAGCAGGTCCGTGCGGGTGAAATCCACCATGCCCATCCGCTCCACAGGCCATCGTCAAAGGCGTCGCGCATGGTCTGGCCGGTCTAGGCGTTGCTGTACTCCTGGAGGTATGGAAACGAAACCGGGGTATTGCCACCATTTTCATGCGGTCCTTCACAAACCAATCCTGAGTATGGCCGTTTGAAAGAGAAGCCCAGCATCGCTTGAGAGCGGTCCGGTGACGCTCCATCGGTCCAGTCCTCCCGTGCCGTTCTGTGCGCCGCTACAGTAGCGGATATGGCCGAACTGCCCCCGCCGCGATCTTCCAACGTGCTGATCGTGGAAGACGACCCGGCCATCGGTGAGCTGCTGGAACTGGCTTCGGATACGAGTGCTTTACTGCCGTGCGCGCCCGCTCAGGCGGCGAGGCGCTGGAACAGTTCGCCCGCACTCGCCCCCGACATGATCATTCTGGATCTGGGGTTGCCGGGTCTGGATGGCAGCGCTGTCCTGCGAGCCGTGCGCGAACGTGGCGACACGCCCGTGCTGGTCCTGACCGCCCGCGACGGCGTGGGTGAGCGGACCGCCCACTTTCAGGCCGGGGCCGACGATTACCTGGTCAAGCCCTTTGTGTTCGGGGAGCTGATGGCCCGCGTGCGGGCGATATTGCGTCATTCGCAGCCACAGGCGAGTGGTGAGCAGAACGCCGAGCTTGGCCAGCGAAACGCTGGCCCACAGGACCGGCCGGGTGGTGTGCCACCGGGTCTCAAGGCCACCAGTAAAGAGGATGAAGGCCAGGGCGATCAGGCCCACAAGTTGGGTCAGTTCGTAGTTTGCAAATTCGATGCCACCGAGACCCTCGCTGCCCGCAATCATGCCGATCGTCAAAAACAGCAGCAGGCCGGGCAGGCCCAGACGCCCACCAACTTTGCTCGCCAGCAGGCTGAGCAGCAGAATCAGTCCTGTGTCCAAAAGAATGGGCTCCCTCAAAAACCGTCAAGGGTGTCAACAAAAACGAGCGTTTAAAAGTCGGTTGAGAAGGTGGCTGGCGATTGATCCGCGGCCCTGAGGCATGGATGATTGAGTGTCAGGGTGTGTGCTGGGATTCCGGTGGAAATTCCCAGTCCATAAACGCTTGCAGGGCGTCCCGGAACGCCGGGCCTTCCAGAGGGAGATTGGCGGCCTGGGCAGCGTCCCGAATGGCCGCAGGCGGATCAAGATCCACCCAGCTATGGCGGGTTACGCTTGTGTCGGTGGCGGCGGTCTTTGAGGAGGGCGGCGCTTCTGCGGGACCTGGGAGATCTACACCGAGCCCGTGCCAGCCGCAGGAACGTCCGGTTCCCAGATGAAGCGCGTCAGGGCTGCAGGACCGCCAGGTGTGAGGTGGCTCATCTTGTCACCACCCTTGTACAGAGGCTTTGTGGAAGCAGGTTGAGAATCATATTCCGGTGGAACTCGAGTCGGCCCACAGCCCGCGGAGACCCGTGAACTCTAAAGAAGCAGAAAAGTTGTCCACCACGGCCAGCTTCCCTTCAGGCATATGAATAGGTCACTTATGGCAGATCCCTTCGCTTCCCCCGGCGCTGCGAGTTCCCCTGATCCCCTCTCCGCCCTGGCAGGCAAGCGGGTGCTGCTGGTCTTCAATCCCAAAAGTGGCCAGGGAGAAAGTACCCTCCCCGATTTCGTCAGCCTGGTCCGGGGGGCCGGAGCGGACGTCACTGAGCGTGAACTGGTCAAGGACACGCCGATGAGTCAATACGTTGCCGATCTGGAGAACTTCAATCTTCTGGTCGGAGCAGGTGGTGACGGTACGGTGAGCAGTCTGGCCTACGCTGCGCGGTATACGGACGTGCCCATTCTCGCCTACCCGGCGGGCACCGCCAACCTGATTGCCAGGAACCTGAATCTGCCGAACAACCCTGCCGAACTGGCGGCCGTTCTGGCGGCTGGCCAGAGCGTGCGGGTGGATCTGGGCGAGATTGAGGTCAGGGGCGAAAAGAGCGGCTTTGCCATGCTTGCGGGCGCGGGCGCGGATGCAGCGATGATCCGCGATTCCGAAGACCTCAAGGAGAAATACGGTGAACTCGCCTACGTCATGAGCGCGATGCGCCAGGTCAATCCGAAGAAGACCACCTTTCACCTCGTCATTGATGGCGAGCTCCGCTCATTTGAGGGCATCGGGGTGATGGTTGCGAACTTCGGTATGGCCAATTACCGCCTGCCGATCACGTCGGACATCAGTCCCAGTGACGGCAAGCTCACAGTGGTGCTGATCAAGGCCGGGAACATTCTGCGCCTAGTGCCCAACATCATTGACTCCGTTCGGGCCAAGCTGAATCTCGGAGATCCCATGTTCAGCGGGAACCTGGAGACCCTGGAGGCCAAGACGGTGACAGTCGGGGCTGACGATCCTTTTCCCCTGCAATACGACGGTGAGCTGCACGTCGAGACGACACCCTTCACAGCGAGCATCGTGCCGGGTGCCGTCCGCTTCCTGACACCGGTCAGGAAAGCGGATCTGGACACTTGAGCTGCCCTGAGGACACGCTGAATCACCGCAGCTGGGCACTGGTGTGCTGACGCGGTATGGCCCACAGCCGCACGCCCCGGCGGTGGTCGCATTCTTGCTGCTCTGGACTGTCTGGCGTACGGCTTAGCGGCCTCATTCGAGTCCAGCTCCAGGGTCAGTGCAGGTGTGAGAACCAGCGTCGGTGACAAGAACGTGCCAGCCAATCCAGGGCACACCCTGATCGCGTGGGTCCCGCCGTGCCCCCAGCCCATGGCAACAGAAGCCTCAGCGCCGGCGCACGATGGGGCGTGTTCATCAGGCGACTTGTGGCCAGGGTTCATCCGGTCAGCGCCACTGTGGGGGACAGCCTATGCCCGATCTCTGCCTGAGGAGTGGGCAGGCATTTCAGGACCTTACGAGCGCCCTGGAGCAGGCAAGAATTCTCCGGTGGGTCGCCTCATTCCCGAAGCGGCACGCCTTCAATGGGCTGTCGGTAGATCCCCGCGACTGCCCTGGCCTCACTGCCGCCGCTGATCGCCTACAGCGCGAACGAGATCTGAAGAATTCCCGCAATGCCCGGCTGGAGTCACTCTTTCCTGCAGATCGTGCAGGAAAGAGCCACGGCGGCGCTGGCAAGTGCCCAGGCCTGGTATCAGGTCATCCTGAGGGAGGCGCACGCACTGGTGGACCAGGTGCAGGTGGTCACCGACAAGCCAACCTGCCAGCCTGAGTCACAACCAAAAGGGCACTGCCACCCATGCCTGAGTCAGGAGCCGTGCCCGCCACGTCGCTGCAGTGCCGCACGGTTGGCCAGAAAAAAGCCCCAGTGTGCTGCTGGGGCGGAACATCCGGCTTCACCTGGCCGGGCTGATGCTTTTTGAGCTGGCGCCATTTTGCCCTGGAGCTCTCTGAGCAGCCTGAGCCTGACGTGGAGGAAGCTTCATGGCTTCTGCCTGAAGCAGCCAACTAAAGTGCGTATTTTACCGTTCTGGAAGGCTCGCAGACACACTATTCCATTCGACTCTGGAAGGCCTACTCAGGTCTTCGAGCGTGCTTCAAGAGACGCTTGGCCCGCTGCCGATGGCGCTGTGTCCGGCCGTCAACGGCCGTCACCTCCAAGGCGCTCATGACCTGAGGGGCGCACTGTAACGTTTCAACCCAGGTGAGGGCGAGCCCCTGCCAACGTTCACTCGGCCATTCCAGGCCAAGGCGGAGAATGATGGGTAAGGGAAAGGTCCCGGCGAATTGTCCATTGAGTCCCTGGGCTTGCAGGAGGCTCCTGAGCTCGTGGTCAAAATCGGCTGGAACCCGTTCCAGGAGAACGACTAGCCCAGGCGCAACATACTCTGGGAGGGGCACAGGTGTGCCGTCCCGAGCTTTGACCGCCCAGAGGTTGCCTCGAAGCCCAACAGCGTACCCACCCAACGTCAACAGCTCATGGAAGGGCAGCTCTTGGGGCGCCATCGTTCAAGAGTAGCTCACCCCTTTTGGAGGACCGCGAACCAAGCGGCGCAGCGTCGGTCGAATCGTGGCCAGGGACATCAGCATTTCGGGCGTTTCGGGCAACGCTTCGTCGTCCTTCGACAGACGGCTACATTGACCCAGCCAAGCGAAGGTCCGCTTCTCAATTCAGCGGTGGGGCAAGACGTTTCACGTCTTGCTGAGGTCCAGGCCCTCGTCGAGGTTCAGTGGCCAGAACTCGGACAGCCGGCTACGCCAGCGTCACGCACTGCTGCCCTCACGCGTTGGATTCAGCCATTCGCCCAGTGCCTGGAGATTTTCCTGAGCGCGGATGAGATGTCGTTGCACCGCCTCCTGCGTGGCGACGGGGTCGCGCCGCTTCAGGCCATCGAAGATGGCCCAGTGAAAGACTTGCGCCTGCTGCGCCGCGCCGGGTTTGAGAATGGTCTGCTGAAACCCCACTTTCAGTAGGTCGTGGACCGGTTCCAGCAGTTTGGCCAGAATCGCGTTCTTGCCCCCTTGAATCAGGGTCACGTGAAATTCTGCGTCCAGCTCGGAAAATCGGTCCGGGTCATCCAGGTATTGGTCCATGGTGCGGAGCAGGTTTTCCATATGACCCAGGTCGCGGTCAGTCATGCGGGTGGCGGCCAATCCGGCCAACTTGACCTCAAAGACCATACGCGCTTCAAGAAGTTCGGCCTGTACGGTATAGAACGACGAGCCGTTGCCAAGATGCATGAGGACCTGCGGATCCATAGGATTCCAGCGGTGGGCAGGATTGACGGTGGTCCCACGCCCCTGCTGAATCTCAATCAATCCCTTTTCGGCCAGGACTTTCATGGCCTCCCGGATCACCACGCGGCTGACGTCAAATTCTTCGGCCAATTCCGTTTCTTTCGGAAGACGCGACAGCGGCGAAACGTGTCCGGTCACGATCCGGCGCGTCAGTTCCGACTGAACCAGATGGCGGCGACTGATGCTTTTGGTGGTCACGTCTCCAGATTAATCCATCCGTGGGTGTTTTGTCGATATAGGTATGACCTATTGGGAATCCGGCCTCATCCAGACAACGACGCGAATTCGCTGTCTTTCACAAAGTTTTCCAAAAAACCAGCGCGTAAATTTGACAAAACTTGGTCTTTCCCGTATACAAAGATAGTACGTTTAATTCCTAGCCGCCTGTACTGTCGGTGCTGGACTGTGACGGCCCGCAGCGGGCCGTCCAGACCCCTTTCTGTTCCTGGAGGTCTTTATGTCGCGTTCTTTTCTGTCTTTGACCACTGCCCTGACGCTCTGCGGCTCAGGCGTCCTTGCCACTGCCCATGCTCAGGCCTTTAACTGGCAGGCTCAGAAAGGTAAGACCATTGCTGTCAGTGTGGTCAAAAGCCCCTGGTCCGACATCTTGCAAGACCGCGTGCAGGAATTCGAGAAACTCAGTGGGATCAAGGTCAATCTGAGTGTGCTGCCCGAGCAACAGGCCCGGCAGAAACTGGCCATTGACTTTGCGTCAGGCGGCCGGACCGTCGACGTGTTCGACTCAAGCCTGACCGTCGAAAAGGCCCGTTTTGCTCAGGCCGGCTGGTACGAACCGCTCAACAAGTACATGGTCGAGGGTAAACTCGACCCCACCTACCGCTTCGATGACTTCTTCACCTCCGCCCGCACGGCTGTGAAAACCACGGATGGCCGTATTATCGGCCTGCCCTGGAAAGCAGATGTGCAGGTGCTGTACTACCGCAAGGATCTCTTCGCGCAGGCTGGCCTCAAGGTGCCTACCACACTTGATGAGCTCGAAGCCGCCGCCGCGAAATTGCATGTGCCCGGCAAGATGTATGGCTACGCCGCACGTGGGCTGAAAAACGCCAACGCCTACACTTATGCGTTCCCACTCCAGGCTTTTGGCGGGAAGTGGGTAGACAGCAAGGGCAACTCCACAGTCAACAGCGCACAGGGGGTCAAGGCGCTGAACTGGTACAGCGCCATGCTGAAAAAGTACGCTCCACCCAGCGTGGTCAGCTACAACTGGAGCGAAGTGCTGGGGCTTTTCCAGCAAGAGCAACTGGCCATGTTCAATGACGGGATTGGCTTTGCGGTTCAGCTGGAGGACAAAACCAAATCGAAGGTTGCCGGAAAGGTGGGCTACGCCGTGCTGCCTGGGCGCCTGGCCCCGGCCACCTACAACGCCCTGGCCATGTCCTCGCGCAGCGGCAACAAGGACGCAGCCTTCCTGTTTATGCAGTGGGCCACCAACCGCGCCTTTGACAAGAATCTGGTGGAAAACGGCGTGACCTCACCGCGCCAGTCGAGCTGGACTGCCGCCAGCAACAAGCCGCTGGAGACCATTCCCTGGGCCAAAACCTATTTCGACGCCCTGAAGGTGGCCAAACCTGCGTTCCCGGAAGTTCCACCGGTTCAGGAGATGCGAGATACCGTTGGCATCGCCATCGTCCAGTCCATCCAGGGCACAGCCTCCAAGCCGGCGCTGGACCAGGCCAACCGGGACTTCCAGACCGCGCTGGATAGCGCCAAGTAATGAGATGACCACCTCGCCGTTGCCTGGCACGTCCCTCCGGCGCCTGAGGCGCCGACCGGCCGCACCGCTCCTGTTTGTCCTCCCCGCCCTGCTGTTGACGGTCCTGGTCATTGCCTTTCCACTGGGCTACACCTTGTACCAGTCGATGACTAATTGGGTCATCACCAGCCCCAATCCTCCGAAATTTATCGGACTGGCCAATTACGCGGAGTTGCTGCGAGACCAGCGCGCGCTGCAGTCTCTGGGGCGGACCGTACTGATCACAGTCTGCTCGGTCGGCCTGCAGATGGTCCTTGGGGTGGCGATGGCGCTGGTGATGAACAAGCATTTCTTCGGGCGCGGCCTGTTCCGGACCATGGCCCTGTTCCCGGTGGTGGCCACGCCCGTCGCCATCTCCTTGATTTTCGTCACGATGATGAACCCTCAAACCGGTGTCCTGAACCACTTTCTGACGTCCGTGGGGCTGAATGCCCAGCAGTGGATCTACGCCGAGAAAAGCGTGCTGCCTGCACTGATCCTGGTGGACACCTGGCAGTGGACCCCTTTCGTGATGCTGATCGCCCTGGCTGGCCTGGCCACCCTGCCCACCGAACCCTACGAGGCGGCCAAGATCGATGGTGCCAATGCCTGGCAGACCTTCTGGGGGATCACGCTCCCCATGTTGATGCCCTCACTGTTCGTGGCCCTGCTGTTCCGCGCCATCGATACGCTGAAACTGTTCGACACCATTTACGCGATGACCCAGGGTGGACCTGGAACGGCATCCGAGACCATCAACCTCTACCTGTATACCCTGAGCTTTAACTACTTCCGCATGGGGTACGCATCGAGTATGGTCATCGCGCTGCTGGTGCTGGTGCTGGGCATTACCCTGCTGCTGATCCGCGCACGGAAACTCGCGGAGGACCGCTCATGACGGTGACGGAAGTCCGTCCTCCTGCGGCCACGGCTCCCCGCCGTAAAGCCCGTCCCCACCCGCTGACCGCGCACCTGCTGCCTCTGCTCATCTCTGCGTTCTTTATTGTTCCCATCGTCTTCGTCTTCTACTGGATGATCTCGATGTCGTTCCAGACCCAGGTGGAAATCAGTTCCAACCCACCCACCTTCTGGTCGGCTCAACCCACCACCGAGTGGTACAGCCAATTGATGCGCCGGATGCCCTTTTTGCAGTACACCTGGAACAGCCTGGTGGTGGGCGTGTGTGCCACGGCCATCGGCCTGGCCATTGGCCTACCCGCCGCCTATGCCATCGCACGCTGGCGGCTCACCAGTCTGGGCACGCTTTTTCTCATCACGCGCATTACCCCGGCCATCAGTTTTTTGATTCCCTGGTACATCATTGCCAAACGGCTCGGTCTGGGCGACTCACTGGTGATTATTACCCTGCTGCACATCACCATTACCCTCCCACTGATCATCTGGATCATGATCGGGTTTTTCGAGGCCCTGCCGCCCGATCTTGAACAGGCGGCCACCGTAGACGGCTGTAATGCCTGGCAATCTTTCGCTCTCATCGCCGTCCCCCTGGTGAAACCCGGCATCGTGGCTGCGATCATCCTGGCTTTTATTCAGTCCTGGAACAACTTTCTCTTCGCAGCCGTGCTGGGTGGTCCCGGCTCACAGACCCTACCGGTCACGGTCTACGGGATGTTGAGCTTCGAGCAGGCCAACTGGGGCCCCCTGGCCGCCGCCGCCACCCTGGTCTGCCTGCCGGTCATTGTCGGCACCATCTTCTTCCAACGCCAGTTGGTCGAGGGTCTGACCGCCGGCGCCATGAAGGGCTGAGCGCACATCAAGTCCCACCTGCGGGACCACACCTGACACATCCTGAGTTGCCAGGCGTGGTCCCGCGGCCTCCTTCTCCTTTCCTTGCATCACCGAGGTGTTTATGACCCATACTGCTTCCTCTGCCTTTCACGTCCGCGGCCTGGTGGTCCCGATCGTCACACCGTACACGCCCCAAGGCAGCGTGGACCTCGCCCAGGCCGAAGCCGTGGCCCGTTTCTACGCGGCGCAGGATGTGCCGGCACTGTTTCCTGGCGGCACCACCGGAGAGTTTGCGCTGCTGACCTTGGACGAGCGTGAATCCCTGCTGGAAGCGGTGGTACGCGGCGTCCAGTCCATCGGCACCGCAGTGACGCAAATCATCGCGCACACTGGCGCGGCCACGCTGGATGAAGTGCTGCGTCTGAGCCGTCATGCCCAGGCCCAGGGGGTGCCAGCCGTCGCCGTTGTCACCCCCTTTTATTACGGCTATGAAGAGGCGGCGCTCCTGGCCTTCTACCAGACGGTGTGCCGGGCCCTGCCGAACCTGGCGGTCTACGCGTATACCATCCCGCAGCGCGCTGGAAACTCGATGTCGGCTTCCAGCATCGCTGAACTGCGCCGTGAGCCGAACTTCGCGGGAATCAAGGATTCCAGCGGCGACATGCATCGCCTGCTGGCCCTGCTCGAGGTCCCAGGCCTCAGTGTGCTGGCCGGTGCAGACGATCTGTGTTACCCATTCATGACCAGTGGCGGGCACGGCCTGGTCTCCGGCCCAGGCGGTGTGGTTCCCGAGCTGTTTCAGGCCTTCTTTGCCGCTCTGGACGCCCAGCAGACGGCCCGGGCCCTGGCCCTTTCACGGCACATCCGTGAGTTCAGTCGGATGATTCGGGGTGGTGGCCGGATCGATTATCTGAAGGCCGGCCTGGATTGGCGCGGCCTGACCAACGGGCCCTCGCGCCTGCCCCTGCCCAACCTCACTGCTGAGGAGAGGGACGCCCTGATTCTGGAGCTCGACAGATTCGCCCAGACCCTGTCGGAAGACGGCCTCACGCTGGCTGGTGCCCCGGTGCATGACGCTGCAGTCTGAGGGGGCGGAACCTCTGCCCCGCTCGCTTCAGTTCATCAGGTGTGGGGCACGCGGTCCTGACCCGAGGTGTGCCCCGTGATCCTGGTGGCGGGCAGCGTCAATATCGATTTCGCGGTGCAAGTGCAGGCCTTGCCGTCTCCAGGCGAGACCGTGCTGGGTGGCCCTTACCGGGTCAGTCCGGGGGGAAAAGGAGCCAACCAGGCCGTGGCGAGTGCGCGCGCCGGCGCTCGGGTGTGCTTTGTGGGGTGTGTGGGGACCGATGACCATGGCCAGCAGCTTCGTCAGGCCCTCGATGCGGAGGGCATTGACACGGCGTACCTGCGCTCCGTTGCGGACCAGACGGGAGCAGCGTTCGTGACCGTTGGTGCCGATGGAGAAAACGCCATCGCTGTGTCCAGCGGCGCCAACCGCGCTCTTCAGGCATCGGACTTGCCGGAACTGGGCGGGGTGACGCACCTGATCTTGCAACTCGAAAGTCCCCGTGACGCAATCTGCGCCTTTGCTCAGGCGGCGCACCGTGCCGGGGTGCACATCACCCTGAACGCGGCGCCTGCACAAGCCCTGGATGATGGACTGCTCCGACTGGTCGACCTGCTGATTGTGAATGCTGGTGAGCTGGAGACGCTGTGCGGGCCTCAGGTGGGGCGTGATCTGGAGAGCCAGCTCAAGGTGATGGCTGGGCGTGGACCCCACGCCATCGTGGTCACCCTGGGTGCCGACGGCGCCGCTGTCTGGGCTAATGGACAGTTTCACCGTACTGCGGCATTCAACGTTCCGGTGGTGGATACCACCGGTGCCGGTGACACTTTCGTGGGTGTACTGGTGGCGTCGCTCCCGCATATGGACCTTGCCTCGGCGGCGCAGCGTGCCTCAGCGGCCGCGGCATTGACCTGCACCCGGTCTGGCGCACAGATCAGCATGCCGCATTCGCCGGCCATCGAGCAGCTTCTCACCACCGCCCGTGTGGAACACGCCCCGCTGACTGCCAAGGGAGGAGGCGACCTGCCTGCTGCCCTTGTTTTGGAGAACCTATGACGACTTCCCCGCTCCCCTTGACCGAAGCTTATCTGGTGGCCAACGGCGACATGCGCCTCGCCGCCAACCAGCAATGCTGGCCAGCCCAGGCGCAACTGGAGGCGCAACTGACCCAGGCGCTGCTGGCGCTGGGGGTACGCGTGACCCGGGCGCACGGGGTCGATCCCCATGAACATCACGGCTTTATTTCCTCGCAGCGCATGGGCATGGACGTGTTCAGGCAGATCCCCAAAGATGCCCCGGTCATCGTCGCGGAAGCGGTATGGCAATACAGCCACCATGTCCTGGCCGGCCTGCGCGCCCACCGCGGTCCCATTCTGACCGTGGCGAATTGGAGTGGGCAATGGCCAGGGCTGGTGGGGCTGCTCAATCTCAACGGCAGCCTCACCAAGATGGGCATCGCTTACAGCACGCTCTGGAGTGAGAACTTCAAGGACGACTTTTTTGTCTCCAGGCTGTCCGAGTGGGTTCAGTCCGGCCGGGTGACCCACGATCTATCGCATGTCCGTCCTTTTGACGCACAGGCGGTGCCTGCAGAACACCGGGCGCTGGGAACCCAGCTGGCCCACGCCTTGCTGGAGCGGCAAGCCATCCTGGGCATTTTCGATGAAGGGTGCATGGGCATGTACAACGCCATCGTCGACGACGAGTTGCTCAACCCCCTGGGGATTTACAAGGAGCGGCTCAGCCAATCCGCCCTGTATGCCGGAATGCAGCAGGTCACCGATGATGAGGCCCTGGCGGCCCTGAACTGGTTGACAGAGCGCGGGATGCAGTTTGTCTGGGGGAGTGATCACGCAGCAGAATTGACGCGCGCCCAGACGCTCGACCAGCTCAGGATGTACGTCGCGGCCGTGCGCATCGCTGCCCAGTTTGGTTGTGACGCCATCGGCATCCAGTATCAGCAGGGCCTCAAAGACCTGGCACCGGCCAGCGACCTCGCCGAAGGCCTGCTGAACAATCCTGATCGGCCCCCGGTGCACGATGCCCGGACGGGAGAGGTGCTGTATCCCGCTCAGGCCCTGCCCCATTTCAACGAGGTCGACGAGGGGGCGGCGGTTGACGGGCTGCTGACCCATCAGGTCTGGACTGCCCTGGGCCTGGACCCGTCCAACACGCTCCACGACATCCGGTGGGGCGAGGACCATGAGGGACAGTTCGTCTGGGTCTTCATGATTTCCGGCGCCGCCCCAGCCTCGCATTTCAAAGGTGGATACGCGGGCGCATCCAGTGAGCGCCAGCCCCCAATGTTTTTTGCGCAGGGAGGCGGCACGCTCAAAGGAGAAAGTCGGCCGGGCGCGCTGGTCTGGTCACGGGTCTATGTCAGGAGCGGCCAGTTGCACGTCGACCTCGGGTTGGGCCAGGCCGTGGCGCTGCTGGAAGCTGAAGTTCAGCGCCGCTGGGCCCACACCAATCCTCAGTGGCCGATCATGAATGCGGTGCTCGAAGGGGTCAGTCGCGATCAGATGATGGCCCAGCATCAGGCCAACCACATCCAGGTGGCCTACGCCCCCAGCCGGGAACGGGCCGTGGAAGCACTGAACGTCAAGGCCACCTTATTTGACACCCTCGGGGTCAGGGTGCATCTGTGTGGGCTGGAGGCCAGGGCGTGACGGTGCGGGGCCCCGTGTTGCTGGGGCTCGACGTCGGCACCTATTCGAGCAAAGGCGTCCTGACGACCCTGGACGGTCAAATCATCGCCCAGCACGTGGTGGCCCACGGGGTCTCCATGCCTGCACCCGGGCAGGTGGAGCAGGATGCCGACGCGGTGTGGTGGGCCGACGCCCAGAGTTTGATCCGGGCGCTCCTGGAGACGGTGGACCCCACTCAGGTGATGGGAGTGGCGTGCAGCGCCATCGGGCCAACGCTGCTGCCGCTGAACAAGCATGGCCAGCCCCTGCGTCCTGGCATCCTTTACGGGATAGACACCCGCGCCGGGGCCCAGATCGACGCCCTGAACCATGAACTAGGGGAAGAGCTGCTCTTCACGCACAGCCAGATGGCGCTGACCAGCCAGGCCATCGGCCCCAAGATCCGCTGGCTGCGCGAGCGGGAGCCGGATGTCTGGGCCAGAACCCAGACCCTGACCACTGCAAGCAGCTACCTGGTCTACCGTCTGACTGGGCGTCACGTGATGGACCACCACACAGGCGCACACTTCATGCCCCTCTATGACCCGCGCACGCGGCAGTGGTCCGAGACCTTTTGTCCGGCCGTTCTGGCGGACCGCGGGCTTGACCTGCTACCAGAGCTGGCCTGGAGTGATGAGCGGGCGGGCGAGGTGACATCGGAAGCCGGTCAACTGACCGGGCTGCTTCCAGGGACGCCGGTTGCGGTGGGTACGGTAGACGCGTTGGCCGAAGCCATCAGTGTTGGCGCCACCCAATCCGGCGACCTGATGGTCATGTACGGATCCACCACATTCTTCGTCCTGGTACAGCCTCTATCCACTCCTGATCCACGGGTGTGGTCGGTGGGCGGTGCCTTTGCAGGGCAGGTGAATCTCGCTGCTGGCATGGGGACCACCGGCAGCCTGACCCGCTGGATGGCGGACGAGTTTGCGCGGGACCTCCCCACTGAACAAGCTTACGGGGCGCTGTTTGCCGAGGCTGCTCGGATTCCCCCAGGCGCGGATGGTCTCTTGATGCTGCCCTATTTCAGCGGTGAGCGAACGCCGATCAACGATCCGCAGGCCCGCGGGGTGATTGCTGGCCTGACGCTGGCGCACACGCGCGGGCATCTGTTTCGAGCAGCCCTGGAGGGGGTCGGGTTTGGGATCCGGCACAACCTTGAAGCCTTTCGGGATCTTGGAGCGGACATCCGCCGGGTGATTGCCGTGGGCGGCGGCACGAAAGGCCGGGTCTGGCTCCAGATCGTCAGCGATGTCACGGGCGTGGCGCAGGAGATGACCCAGGTGAGCCTTGGAGCGAGTTATGGAGACGCCTTTCTGGCAGGCCGCGCGGCGGGTGTTCTCGCGCCTGAGGACCTGCAAGGCTGGATCCAGCCAGCTGAGCTCGTGGTGCCGGAGGCAGCCGCCAAAGCGGCCTATGACCGGCTCTACCCCCTCTACCGTGAGCTGTACACCTCTACGAGATCCGTTGTTCACGCACTCTCCCGTTCATAGGAATTCTGGCAAGTTCTAGAAGGAGCGCAGCAGGCTGCCTGCTGCCTCCCCTCCAGAAATACCGCGATACCGACGCCGCCAAGTCGTTGTTGCGCCGCTTGATCAGCCAACATCACGGTCCAGAAGCCATCCGTACTGACAGCTCAGCAGTCCCCAGTCCTTACAGTGTTTGATTGAGCTGCTCAGTCGAACAGGGTGGGCAAGACCGTTGGTGCAGGAGCATCAGGCCAGGCGCCAGTCTTGCGGAATGCCAGTCCCCTGGCACGTCGTTCCTGCAAGGCCGGCGCCATGATGAACGGCGCCGCCAGGATGCTCCATACCGCCCCCACACCCGATTTCTGAACTGTCGCGACGTCGCGCCCCAGCTGGCTGACGCCGTCCTGGGTGGCACGGCCCCGCTTGGGTTCCACCACCACAGACCGTCCCTGCGCATCACGCGCGTACAGGTCGATGCCACCGGAATCAATCAGCAACTCGCGGTCCAGCACGGTCAGTCCGGGTTCAATGAGTTCCGGGTGGCGGACCAGGGCGTCCTGCATTTGTTTCTCCGAATCAGACAAGGTGAATGACGCCTCGTGCACATCAAGCGCCAGGTGAGGATGCAGGAAGGTGACGCGCACGAGTTCCTCAGGACTTTGGCGGGAGGCGTGGCGCAGGCAATGGCCGTGTTCGACGCGGGCGGAGCGTTCGTCCGTACGGGGGTGCCAGTTCATGGGCTTGATACTGGTGGGGGCGTGGATCTGGAGGCTGCCGCCGCGTTTGAGTATCACGAGGGAGGCGCCGATTTCGGCAGTGCTGGTGGCGCGCCCGTGATAGGTGACTTCAGCGAGGCCAGCGATCTGGATCAGGCCATCGCGGGTGCGGGTATGGGTGGTGAGGTGGGTGGTCAGACCCCCTGGGTCCGGGGTGAGGAGTTGAGCGCGGATCATGCCGCATGGTGGCCTGGTCAGTTAAAAGTTCCTGGTAAACCAAACTCCTCGCTTGCTCTCCAGAGCGACGCAAATTTTGTCGATCCAGGCCCGGCACCGCAGGCGCAATAGAATGGAACATAGGGTTCTGCCGTTCACTACTCGTCAAAACTCGACGTCAAGTCTTGACGTCGAGTGAGGCGCCTCGCCTGTGAGACTTCACTCCACCATGGAAAGCTGCTTCTCCATCGCATCAAAGAAGCCGTTGTACCCCTCGCGAGTTCGTTCAAGGTGCTCGTCGCTGAAGCCATGGCGAGGCTGCCTAAAGGTCATCTCCGTGCCGCCCGACACTTCCTTGAGCATGACGACCACCGGCTCGGTGGCAGGCAGAGAAGGCTGGTCCGTCAATGTAAAGGCGAGGCGATAGGGCGGATCAACTTCGGTGTACTCACCGGTCCAGTAGATGAGGTGTCCGTCGGGAAGCTGTATGGTGGCACGCCACTTGCCGCCGACGCGGACGTCCATCACCACCGAGTCGAGCGGCACCTCCACAGCCTCTGTGCCGAACCAGAAGGTGAAGTGCTCGGGCGTCGTCCACATCGCATAGACACGCTCAGGTGGGGCAGTGAAGGTGCGGGTGATCATCAGTCCGTCGGTCATGGGCATCTCCTGTGGTCTGGGCGGCGTCAGGGCTCGGTGTGTTCCGGGTCGTCCAGTGTGGCGCGCAAGCGAACGTCGAGACGGTCGAACCGGTCGTTCCAGAAACGGCGGTAAGGCTCCATCCACTCGGCAGCCTCGCGCATGGGGTCGGCAGCGAGGCGACACGGACGCCACTGGGCGTCTCGGCCTCGCGTGATGAGCCCGGCCTTCTCGAGGACTTTGAGGTGTCGCGACACTGCGGGAAGGCTGAGGTCAAACGGTTGGGCAAGCTGCGTCACAGTGGCTTCGCCGAGGCGCAGTTGTGTGAGGATGGCGCGCCGAGTCGGGTCGGCGAGGGCAGCGAAGGTTTCGCTCAGCGAGTCGGGCTTCTGCATTTCGCTTCCTTGTTAATTAACATAGTTGTAAAGTACGCTGGAGACAGCGCGAAATCAAGAGAGGTTTGTGGCCGTGGCTCGCACCTGCTGGCTCCCTTTCAACATGCGGCATCAGGCTTGCCAGGCTGCGCGAGGGCGCCCGCCAGTGTCAGCACCAGGACCACGCTGCCTCGCTATCGGTCTGGCAGGCTTCCCGGCACAGCGCGATCACATCGGTCCGGCTGCGGCCAGGATCTCGAGGCCGTTGTCGCTGGGGCCGCGTGTCAATCGGCCTTCGGGCAGCGGCCTGGAGCGGCGCTGGGCGTTGGCCAGCACAGGAGGGGACAGGGCAGGGGAGAAGCGCCAGCCTGAGGGCGATGCTGGGGAGATTTCTCGGCCAGCAGGCGCTTGAGGCGTGGGTCCATTTCCTTGCTCTGGGCGGCCTGCGCCGCGAGGCGAGAGTTGGTGGGGGTTGAGGAGCGGAGGTTCGGGGCTGCTCAGACCTGCGTAGAGCCAGTCGTCGGCATCCGCGGTGTCGTACGCGCTGATCTCCGGCAGGCGGCGCAGCCGCTGAAGATGAGCTGATGCGTCCTCTCCGCCTCCAGGAACTCGCCGCGCTCGCGGGCAGACAGAACTGCGCCGGATCGGCCTTCCGTTTTTCAGAGTGCTGACGGCAAGGTCGAGCTGACGACTGACGCAGTTCCAGTGCATGGTTCCGTCGGGCTCAAGGGTGGTCTTTGTGCTCCCCAGAGCGAGCTCGATTTCCGTTGAGGAGGAGACCTTCTGCTTGTGCGCGGGCGACTTGTCAGGCATCGGAAGGGTTCACCTCCTTGATCTGGCTTGTGGGTGCAACCCAATCACTGGGCCATTTTGTTTGAGCGCGAATAGCGCTGGCTGGCTTCACCAGGCCATGTCGTGCTCAGGGCAAGTGTGGCATCGCCTGACTGGGAGAGTGCGCAGTCACGAAAAGCCCCACGTTCAAGGTGGGGCGACCCTCTCCGCCTTCACCCGGGCGGAATGTGTTGTTGGGTGGAGTCAGCGTAAACGGCTGGGATCGAACGCGCGTCAACCATTCTGTTGAGCTGCCAAACCAGCTCAGCGCGTCGGCATCCATCCTTTGCCGACCCCTTCCTTGCCCAGAGTGCCGCGCCCGGTCATCCCAATCTTGGGGGAAGACGCGCCGGATCCACAGCTGGCTTATCTGGGGCGGCTGAGCGCCCCCGAACATGTTCCGGTATGGCGCGGTGTCGGATGGGCAGCTGATCGCCGCTGCGCAGATGACGGTGATTGAAGAACTGGTGCACATCTCTGGGGCGTCGACGTTGCCTGCAGTTCGTGGCCAGGGAGCGCAGGCGGCCCTGCTGCGTCGTCGGCTCATCGATGCAGTGGACGCCGGGTGTGACCGGGCCACGGTGAAAGTGAGCGTGAGCAACAGGGCCAGCCTCCGCAATGTGGAGCGGGCTGGCTTCAGACGCCGTTATCAGGAACGCCGCTTCAGCTGGGCACCACCAGGGCGTGCAGAAGACTGAAAGGGGTATCGTGATGGTCTCTTGCCCTACGGACTTCACCTCCTGATGGGTCAAGTGGAGAATGGACACCTGGCGAGATTGGATCCCCGAGCCCGATAGAGCCAGGCTCGATGATTACGGGTCTCAGGGGCTGGTGTTTTCCTGGTCGGATCAGCCCGCAGGACAGCCGCCCATTGATCGCCGCATCCTGCGAGTTCACCTGAACGGCGAGCTCATCGCCCAATCTGATCCCATCAGACCCGTGAACCCACAGGCCTGGTGAGGCAGACGCTGGTTCGGCTGCGCACCTGGCTCTGCCGACAGTCCGTCAAATAACGGGCGGCAACTCTCCCCAGGCTGAGCAGCCCCACTGATACTCGCCAAGAGTGCATCGGGCTGGGGTATGGCTCATCCCCTTCAAATGGGCCTCAGGGCAACAGGTCATACGCTGCGGCAAATGGATGCAGTCAACGGAACTGAATTGCTGAGGCATATTTGGGTGTTGGAGCAAAAAGGATGTGCCGTCCGGCGTGATGGGATCGGGGAATTCATCGTTCGATTGCCGCCAGATTTCAAAGACTCCTTGGGCGAAACGTGGCCAGAGAAGAGTGAGCTTCACGAGTGGCAACCCCTTATGGAAGCAGTGGAACGGCTGGGAATCATAGCCGACGATCTCGACAAGTAAGAGCCTGAAAAAGGCCAGCGCAAAGGCTGGCCAGATGGCGCGTCTAGCATGCCGCGCGGCACTGCTCCAGAAGGCGGGTGCCGGACTTGCCCCGGATGGTGGTGGAGCCTGACCATCTCTTCCTGCCGGGCTGAGCGTCTTGATTGACTGCCGGCGCATCTCATTCCAGGGATGGGGCGAGTTCTGTCTCTTCTCTTGTGCGCAACGAAGGTTGAGCATCGCTCAGGTGTGTCGTCCAGTCACGATAAAGCCCCACTTGGCGGTGGGGCGGTCAAGCCTGTCTTCACCCGGACAGACCCTGGTTGTGGGGTACAACAAGCGTAAGCCCGCATCCTGTCAGAGGGATGTGCTGTTTTCTCGGCACAAAAAAGCCCCACACAGGGGTGGGGAAATCCCCGCCTCACATCGGCAGGGCTTGTTCGTAGAGAGAACGTAGTGCGTCAAACACGACACGGATATGACGCTCTCTCGCAGGTGTTGAAGATAAAAGCCGTTCACTGGCGGGAGCGATCCAAGTTCATGTAGATAGGAGGGTTCATGTCCCTTTGGACGGGCCAGTGGTGGCAATGGACCAGCCTGCGCCAGAAGTGCCTGAACCTGCTGGCAACATGAAGCTAAAGCGTTAGCGGAAGGCCGTTGAAATTACAGGTAAATTCGTCTGAATACAAAATCATCCGATCGAATACATCCGGTGCAAGAAAGGAATGGAGCTGTGCCCCGCACATGACTCGGAGACAGACTCGAGCATGAGCCGAATAGAACAACGGGAGCAGGTCCGTCATCAGCGCCGGCAAACAGTGGCCGCTCTTCGAGATGCAGAGGCGTGGGTCAAGGCGCACAGGACTGGTTGCCCCTTCGCCGCCTCAGACCTGACGGGCATGTTCTTGGATTCTACGAACTGCACTACCGTTCTTGAACTGGCGGAACTTGAGGGATCGGTCCGCACTCATCTCAGGCAACTTCAAAGTCAGTAGGCGAGAGGATGGTGACCTCACTATTCCAGTAAATCCGGACGATTGGGCTGTCACCGATCATCATCTGTCTTGCTGCACAGAAGGGGTCTGGGAGGCGACGGTCCAACCGCAATCAAGTCTGGGCTTCGGCTGCGGAGCATTCTTACCAGTGTTCATTGTTGTGAAGTTCCATGACCCGTCACACCAAGTGCAGGTGCACCTGGTGGCCGTGCAAGAAGAAGACGGCCCGCAGGCCGCCTTGATTTCTTAAAGAAAGCGTCGAATTCAGGCAGCGTCAAGGGTATACATCGGATTCCACGCCGCACTGTCTGCCCATCCCTGGGAAGCCACCAGGCTGCTGTCCGTCACGCTGTCGCGGTCAGCATTTCAATGACCGCTCGTCGCTGTGAAGCCGATGATGGCCACAAGCATCATGCCGAGGAACGCGATTCGAGCGAGTGTGCCTGGTTCTTTGAACAGGATAATGCCCAGGACTGCTGCTCCAACGGCGCCGATCCTCACCCAGACGCCATACGCGGGGCCGATGGCGAGCGTTTTCGCTGCGAGTCCGAGTCAACCCACGCTGGCCACCAGACTGGTGACGGTGAGGATTGTAGGCAGTGGGCGGGTGAAGCCCTTCGTGGACTTAAGCCCAATCGCCCAGCCAGTTTCCAGAATGCCTGCGGCGATGAGCAAGATCCATGCCATCACACGACACCTCCCATTGTCGCGCCGTCTGGTCATAACCGGGTACGGCGGTTCTCTCGTCCGGGTGCGCTCCGGGCCGAAACGGGAGCGTAACGAGAGCAATCTAGGATTCAAGACAGACGGAGTGGTGAGCAGCCTGCAAGCACCAAGAGCATCTGCTCGACGATGATGGGTGCCGATGAGGGCTGGGGTGAACCAGGGCGCTTTCAAGCGTTGGGCAGCCTGTCACCCTTCCCCGCTAACTTGCCACAGGAGTGGCAGACTGAGGCGTGGTCCCGCCCTCCATGCCGTCTTTTGTCGCTCAAACCACCGCGCGGGCCCGGCGGCTGCCTTCGGCTTACGGTCCAGCCCTGGAGACCTTGATGCGGGGCGAGGTCAGTGTGGCTGAAGTGGCCAAAAGAACAAACATCCCGGTCAAGCAGGGCCGTGGGTGAGCCGGCCAGCATGTTCAGGCCCTGGTTGCCGCCCGGGCTGAACTTGGGCAGGATGGCGCTGCCCGCTTTGGCGGTGTTCACGACTGTTAGGTTGGCCTCCGGCGCCAGGGAGCCCCGCAAGGTGCATTGACCTGGTAGGGGACAGTCACGCTCTGGGTGTTCCTGGCGTTGTTGGTGACGGTGCAGGTCACCGTCCTGCTGGCCACGGTGCTGATGGTGGGCGCGGTTTCTGGACGGTCTGATGGTAGACGCTGGACGATGTCCCTCTCGGGCGTTCTTGACCCGGTGCTGTTGGGCTCTATCCCAGGTGGTCGCTCACGGCAGCTTCAGCCCGCTGACGCATGGTTTCCCACAACATCTGCACGTGGGCGCGCTGGGTGGTGAGGGCGCCAATGCTGATCCGCACCATCCAGCGCCCTTCCAGGGTCGCTGGCGTCAAGTAAGCCAGTCCCGAGTCATTGATCTGCTGACACCAGTCCTTGGTGAAGGCGTCAAGCGCTTCAGGTGTCAGACCGGCTGGTTCGTAGCGCACACAGACGGTCTGCAGCGTGACTGGAGCCAGGACCTTCCAGCCGGGAGCCGCTTCGACCTGCTGGGCAAGCCACTGGGCATGATCAAGGTCGCGGCGCAACCTGGCCTGCAGGCCTTCTCTTCCCTGGGTACGAATCAGCGCCCACAGTTTCAGGGCACGAAACCGGCGTCCCAGCGGGATTCCCCAGTCGCGCAGGTTCTTGACCTGGTTGTCGGCTGCGCTTTGCAGGTAACTCGGGTTGGTGCTCATGACCCGGATCAAGTGCTGCTGATCACGGACGTAGTAGAGGCTGGTGTCGAAGACGGCGCCCAGCCACTTGTGGGCATTGACGACCAGTGAGTCGGCCTTCTCTATGCCTTCCCACATCCACCTGCACTCGGGAAGGATCATGGCGCTTCCGGCCATGGCCGCGTCCACATGCAGCCATAGACCGTACTGGCCGGTGATGTCACTGATCTTCTGTACTGGGTCGAGCGCGGTGGTGGTCGTGGTTCCCACCGAAGCCACCACGGCGCAGGGTTGGCGGCCTGCCGCCAGATCCGCTTGAATGGCGGCCTCGAGGTGGTCCACCCGTAACGCAAAAGCGCTGTCCGTTTCGATCACCCGCACATTGCCGGCCCCAAATCCCGCCAACATCGCCGCTTTGGCCACACTGCTGTGACTGTACTCGGAGGTGTAGATCACCAGCGGAGAAACCTCGGCGCTCAGTCCGTCGGCGACGCCCCCATAGTTCGTGGTGCGCTCACGGGCGCACAACAGCGCCACCAGGGTACTGGTTGAGGCCGTATCCTGAATCACCCCGCTCCACTGATCAGACAGTCCCAGCATCTGGCGCAGCCAGTCGGTGACCACCTCTTCGAGTTCGCTCAGAGCGGGGCTCGACTGCCAGGCAAGTCCCAGCACACCCAGCCCGCTGCTCAGCAGATCGCCAAGCACGCTCGAGAGATCGGCGTTTCCTGGGAAGTAGCCGTAGAACTGAGGGTGCTGCCAGTGTGTCAAGCCTGGCATGACGATTCCCTCCAGGTCCCCCAGGACGGCCGCGAAGTCCTCCGGCTGATGGGGTGGCTGGTCAGGAAGCTGGGCGCGGATACTGCCCGGTGACGAGCGGCTCATCACCGGGCGTGACGCGACGCCAGCGTGGTAGTCAGCGAGGTAGTCAATCACCTGGTGACCGAAGCGACGGAACGCTTCGGGGGTCATGGCCTGCCCCGCCGCCGTGGTCTCGGCACCGCTTTCTGGCGTTGTTTCTGCTGGTTTCACAGGGCAAGATAGCCCGGGCGCTCTAGGGAGCCGCCTCAGGTTGCCGCGTGGACCTCACCCAGGTCCACTGCACAACTTCATCCTCAGTGTCGCCGATTTATGCCTTATCGGAGTTGTGTGGCGGGCACCCACACGTCCTCAGTTCACGTTGCCCTCCTACCCTTCAGAAGGCACCCTCGTGGGACGACAGGTGCACCCGCGCCCTGCTCGACTCCATACAGCCCACGGGGAAGAGACTTCAGGCGAGTGCCGACCATGCGCGGGCTCAGCCCCGCTGTCGGTGCCAGGTGTTCTGAGGCGTGAAGGGCCCCCGGGTACACATGCAGTTTCGGCAGAGTGGACGCCACGTCCTCATCACGAAACAGGTCCAGTTCGCCCACGTCGATGAATATGGGAGGGAGTCCGGACAGGTCCTGAGCACGCGACGAAGCGGCGTACGGGTCGGCCTCCTGCCCGCCGAGGTACCAGCTCCACGCCTCGAGGTTCTTTGTCCGGTCCCGAATCGGCCTAAGGTTGTCGAGTTCGCGTGAGGATGCCGTCTCGTTGTGGTCGTCGAGCATCGGAGACGCAGCCAGGACAAAGCAGCGTTCGGGACCCTCCAGATCTCGCACCCTCAGCGCGGCGGTCAGCGCGAGGCCACCTCCAGCGCTGCCACCATATGCGCCCAGGCGCGCTGGGTCGAAGCCCAGCGCCTTCGACTGCTCCGCCAGCCACACCAGTGCGCCGTAACAGTCCCGTACGGGAGCTGGGTATTCCGGAGCGAGCCGGTAGTCCACCGACACGACGACCGCGCCCAGCTTTTCCCACAGCTTGACCCCCTGGAGATGCTCGCCGGCCACACTGCCACTTCACAGGCCGCCCTGTGGATGAGCAGCCGTCCAGGCCTGGGCCCGCCGACGTGCACAGGGTGATGGAAGCGCGCGGCCACCTCCGGCTCGTCAGGCAGGTCAGGGACCACCTGGTCCTGCCAGGTCACCGACTGAACAGGAGGCAGGCGGGCGCTCATAGCGGCCAGCGCGGATGACCGGGTCCTCGGCCCAGAGGTCCGCTGGAAGATCATTGACGTGGTCCTGTTTTAAGAAGGGTGCGGACGATGAGTCTGTCGTTGTGGGCCTGAGGTGAACTTGTCCACGCCCGGCAGAGGACAGGGGCACCGTCAGGTCACCCTGCCGGGATGCGCAGTGATCAAACCTGCCTCTGCCGGGCGTCGGTCAGATGCCTTGAGGCTTCCCATTCCTCCCATCCGCGATCCTGGCCCGGACCAGGTCAATGGCGTCGGGATTCTCCAGGCTGGTCAGGTCACCGCTCACCTCACCACTGATCAAAAGATCGCGCAACAGCCGGCGCATGATCTTCCCGCTCCGGGTGCGCGGCACGGTGGACGTCACGATTACCCGGGCCGGACGGGCGATGGCGCCCACGCCCTGAACGATCGCGTCGGCCAGCTCCGCTTCCAGCGCTGGACCCGGCTGAGCGTCCCCACGCGGCACCACAAACGCGACGGGCACTGAACCCTTCAGGTCATCCGGCATGGCCACCACCGCCGCTTCACTCACGGCCGGGTGTGTGATCAGGGCCGCTTCCATCTCCATGGTCCCGATCCGGTGCCCGGCCACGTTCATCACGTCGTCCAGGCGCCCCGTCACCCAGAGCAGCCCGTCCGCGTCGATTAAAGCTGCGTCACTCGCCGCGTAGGCACCAGGGAAGTCACTCAGGTACGTCTGCACATACCGCTCGTGATCCCCCCACACCGTGCGGGCCAGACAGGGAAACGGCTCAGTGAGCGTCAGGGCACCCAGTTCGCCCGGCGAGGCCTGCTGCCCATCGTCGCGTACCACCCGGGCGCGGTACCCCGGCAGGGGGTGACCGCAGCTGCCGGGCCGGGTGGGCGTCAGGCCCACCATACTGCTCGCCCAGGCCGTGCCCGTCTCCGTCTGGCCGTAGGTGTTGTTCAGGAAGATCCGGCCTGCCCCGAGCTTCCCTTGCGTCCAGTGCCAGGTTTCGGGATCGAGCGGCTCACCCACCAGGCTGATCAGCGACAGCCGGCTCAGGTCGTGCCCGCCCAGCGGCGCGTCGCCCGCACGGCGCAGCATGCGCAGGGCCGTGGGCGCGGTAAAGACCTTGTTGACCCCGTAGCGCTCAATGACGTCGTAGGGACGCGCCGGGCTCGGCGTGTCGATGCCGCCTTCGTAGATCACATGCGTCGCTCCGTGGGCCAGGCCGCCGACGAGGGCGAAGATTGGAAAGGTCAGCCAGCCCACGTCGGCCGTGCACCAGTACACATCGTCGGCTTGCAGGTTGAGCGACCATTTGACGTTGGCGTAAGCGCCGGCAAGGAATCCCAGCCCGGCATGGACGAGGCCTTTGGGCTTGGAGGTGGTGCCCGAGGTGTAGATGATGAACCCCGGCTCGTTCGCTTCCAGATCGACGGGGTCGGCGCGGCGGGTGGTGGCCGTCAGCAACTCGTGGAAATCGTGCTCTCCAGCTTGGAGCCGAAACGCCGGGTCCACCCGCCGCGCCACCACCACGTGGGGGATGTCGAGCCCCACCATGGCCTCGTCCAGCGTCGCCTTGAGCGCAATGGTTTTGCCGCGCCGCAGCGTGGCGTCGGTACACACCACCGCCTTGGGCCGGGCGTCCTCGAGGCGGTCCCGGACGGCCGACGCGCTGAATCCGGCAAAAATGACCGAGTAGATCGCGCCGATCCGGTAGCAGGCGTGGATGGCGATGAAGGCCTCCGGGACGTTGCCCAGGTAGATCGCCACGCGGTCGCCTTTCGCGACGCCCAGATCCTGCAACGCGGCGGCGAAGCGGGCGGTGGCGTCGGTGAGTTCACCGTAGGTCCAGGTTTCGCGCTGGCCATCTTCCCGTTCGTACCGCAGGGCCGTGCGCTCGGGAGGATGACGGTCCAGGCAGTTGACGCTGACATTCCCCGTGGCGCCCGGGTAGTACTGGAACTCTCCCAGCGTGCCGTCCAATGCGGTGGCGGGCGGCGTCGTCCAGGTGAGCTCCCGAGCCAGGTCCAGCCAGTACTCGGCTGGATCAAGCGCCAGCAGGCGCTGGGCCTCCTGGGCATTGACTGGTGCGGTTGCCCGTAGGGCGTCGGTGGGGGGGATCAGGGGATGTTCGAGCATCAGTTTGTCCACAGGCAGTCTCCTCTTTGTGGTGGGGTCGGTGGTGCGCCGAGGGCTTGATGCTAAGGCCTCAGGCACCCGCGCGAACGTCCACCACCAGGGAGCCGCACTTCGCGCTCCCGCAGTCGCGGGACGGCTCTCCCAGCCCCCACCGACCGCTCGGAACGCATCATGCACTCGGGTCACCCGGTAGGTCCGGTTGCGCCAGTGCAGCGAAACTGGTTTCCCGTGTTCGTTGAGGTCCACGCTGCGCCGCTCTTGAACTGCTCGCAGGCCTTACGCTACCCCCTCTGGATGCTTGCGTGATCGAAGAAGCCGTCAGCTTCTTGCACTTCGGCGGGACGCGTGGGGCTTTTCGTGCTGAGGTTGAATAATCCTTCTCAGGGAGGGCATACGTTGATTCCACTTCGAGAGAGCAGAGAAGCTTCACGCGCCGTCAAGCGCGGGGGTGGTTTCGCGGATGGCCTCAATGACAAGGTGGGGCGGTCCACTTAAATTCTGTGCCCGCTGCGCCCGGCCAGGATGCGCGGCGGCCAGCCACTGAGGGCGGCGTGGGCTTGGAGGAGGCGCGTGCAGCCACGCATCGTGGTCCTTGCTCGGCAACAGCGCTGGCATCCGCTCACGCCGCTCCACCAGATCTGGCCTCGGTGGCCGGATCACGACCGTGCAACTCTCCCGCAGTCCGTCTGGGGCCATGGTTCGGTTTCACAGTCCTGCCACCAGCAACGGGTTGGCGCCTTTCCAGGCAAGCCTGACCCGGGTCATCAGGGCCATGACGATCGGCGTGTCGATGGGCTGAGCAGCGCACAATGCGGCTATGGAACAAAGGGCATTTGGAATGACCGGCTTAAGCGTGAGTGTGTTGGGCCTCGGGGCTGGCCAGGTGGGCGCCGAAAGCCTCAGCGAAGAAACGGCCGGTACGCTGCTCAACCGCGCGCTTGACCGCGGAATCACACTGGTGGACACCGCGCGCGGTTATGGCCTGAGCGAAGAGCGGATTGGCCGTCACCTTGCGCACCGCCGGAACGACTTCATCCTGAGCAGCAAAGGCGGGTACGGCATCGAAGGCACCGAGGACTGGACGCCGCTGGTGATCCGGCGCGGCATTGAGCATGCCCTGCAGCGTATGAGGGTGGACTGGATCGATATTTTTCACCTTCACTCCTGCCCCCTGGACGTCCTGAGAAAAGAGGACCTGCTCGGTGCCCTGGACGACGCCCGCGAGGCCGGATATGTCCGGGTCACGGCCTACAGCGGCGAGAATGAGGCGCTTGCCTGGGCGGTCCATTCCGGCCGGTTCGGCTCCGTGGAGACCAGCGTCAACCTCGCTGACCAGTGGAGTCGTCACCATGTTCTGCCGAGCGCCAGCGAACGTGGGCTGGGCGTGATCGCCAAGCGTCCGATCGCCAACGCCGCCTGGCAGTTTACGCATCGGCCTGTCGGCGAATACGCTGAGACCTACTGGGAGCGCCTGCAGACCATGAACCTGGACGTCGTCCGGCAGCAGGCTGGTCTGGATTGGGCTGACCTGGCGCTCCGGTTCAGTGCCTACGCGCCGGGCGTGCACAGCGTGATCGTGGGCACCGCAAACATCGAGAATCTCGAGCGGAACATTCGTCTGGTCGAGGACGGCCCGCTGCCACTGGACGTGCTGACCTGGATTGAGGCCGCGTGGGCCCAGCATGGTCAGGAGTGGCAGGGCGAAGTCTGAACCTGCGGTGTGGGGTCAGGTTGGCAGGGGAGGGGCGAACAGAAATCGGAGGCGATGGTATCTCTGAACCAAGAGTCCAAACCTCACACTGCCGGATTCGGACCGCAGCTTTGCTGTGCCGGGAGGCGACGCAGCAGGCGGCCTGATTCTCAAGCCGCCTCCTTGAACCACTCCGGTCCCGCTGAGGTGAAGTTGCTTCGCGTGGCTGCCCACGTCATCGGCCAGCGCGGCCACGCGACTCAGGCGCTGAATGAATCAGGCCGGGCGTGGAGGGCAGGGCATCACCAGACGGCCAACCTTCAGGCGATGCGCTGCATGTCAGTGGTGTAGCGCTGTTTCAACCTGCTGCTGAATTCCGCCGCGTGTGCTCCGGCCAGCATGACATCAAGCGAATAGTAGGTGTCCTCGCCGAGAAGGAGCGGCTTGCTGCTAAAACTTTGCTTAACGACCGTCTGTGCCGGGGCGCTGCTCAGAAGAGCATTGACTTCCTTTCGCGCCTCAGCGACGGCATCAATCAGGATCCGGTAGGTCTCCATCCCAACGGTTTAGCAGTGTTCCCCTGACGCTTTTCTGACAATGTTGAGACGGGTTGCGGATCGCGCCGAACTCAGGCACGCTCAGCGCGTTCCGTCCTGGCTTCGTTTTCGCTCATGGACGGTGCGGCTGGTCTGCCAGTATTTCAGGCCATTCTCCTGCTGTTTCAAAAACCCACTCAAACTGTCAGATTTGACGAAGGACGAACTGGCAGGCAAGGTATACGCCTGTCGCACATCCCGCTCGGCGTCGGACGTGGACAGAATCACCGGATACGGACCAGACGGGCCTCCAGGAGGCCGGGTGGTGCTGTGCAGCGTGGTGCAGGAGACCTGCCGACGCATCTTCTACCGGAATCGGATACAGCGAGAGCCCCGCCCAGGAACACCGCCTGATCTGGATGTCGGTTGACGGTCAGGACCGACTTAGGCCAACCCCCGGCGTGAGCGCGGCCCACGGCGTTGCTTGCAGTGTTCTGGCCGCCTCACTGTGATGGAGTCAAAGGCGTCCCTGATGCCTGACACGTCTGATCCATCCATCATCTCACGTCTCCGGTCACCTCTGCCTCTCCATACTTCGATTCGCAGGGCACGGACAGATCGGGTGACCCAACTTTCCCCTGGACGTTCAGATTGCCGTCACGACGGTGACCTGCGGCCTGATCGTGATCCTCGCCCCCCGCAAATTTTCTGGGTGCTGGACCCGACGCTCGAGGACTGGACGACGTGAGGGGTCAAAACAGGATCTGACACGTCCTCTACCCTTCATGAATAAAGTTCCCTCTTTCCCTGCTGAGAAGCCGCGCCCATGCTGACTCCGGCAGCACTCTGCTGATGCCGCTCCCAGGAGGAACATTATGTCCGCAGCCGCTGGCGGTCTGGTCATCGATTGGACCCAGATGACCACCTACAACACCATCATGTCCCTGGCCACCGGGGCCGCCCTGCTCTCGTTGGCCGCGTTGGGCCGCACGGTAGCCCGCAAAGAGACCGTTCACGCCGAGGGCTGGGCACTCAATTTCGGGGTCCTGGGCTTCATCCTGACCCTGACCGGCGCGCACATGACACTGACCTGGCCGTTCGCCAGATACTTTCCCTTCGACAACATCATCTTTGGCGAGCCGTCGCTGGCCTTCGGCGTGATCCTGCTGGCCGCCGCCTTCTACCTCTGGAAACGGGCCGCCACCCTGCGTGGCTGCGCCGCAGTGGACCGCGAACTGGCAGGGGCCGCGCAGCCGCTCAGTATTTTCGTGGTAGGCCTGGGCTTGGCAATGGTGGCGATCGCCTGCGCGGGCGTCGCCTTTCAATTGTTCGCCGCTCCTCCTGAAGAACCGATCTCGGGCCGCTTCGCCCAGTACCCTTGGCTCGAAGCTCTTTTTATCTCCGGTTTGTACGCCACGGTGGGTTTAACGGCGATGCTCTATCCCTTCTTCATGCGTCAGGTGGCGGCAGGTCAAATCGGGAGCGCCGTTCAAAAGGTAACCGGCGTGTTGCTGGTCCTCGATGGCGTGGCCTTTTTGCTGTTCGGGGCCCTCAATTACTACACGCACATAGGCTTGATCATCAACACCATGCCCAAACCCTAAAAACACTCTGACAGCGAGCAACGGAGACCTTTCGCATCACAAAAGCAATGGGTGGGAGCAACATGTGTTGAAACTACAGGTTCTTGTACAGCGCCTGCCGGATAATCCAGGATCACCCCCTGCTGATAGGCTCACAGATCGAGAGCCTTGCTGATGAATGTACTGCCCTTCTCCACCTGGATGCGCCCAGGCACCACACCGCCCACACGCTCCCCTTGATGCTGGTCCCGACATGAATCGCCAAGCACTCCTGCGTGAAGGGGTCGATCAAGGTCAGGGCATCAGACCATTCCTCGTCAATGAGCGTGTCCGAAACAAAAGCAAACGCCCAAGCTTTATTGGGCTGTTGGCTGCGCTGCGCGTCGTGCAGCGCAGCCATGCCGTCTGGGCCGTTTCATCCTCAGATTTAAGCCAGCCAGTTGATACAGCCTGAAAAACCGCTTGTGGCCTAAATGCCAGCCTTCCCGCGCCATCAGGACATGAATTCTTCGGGAGCCGTACCGCGCCCGGGTATGGGCAATCTCGTGCATCCTTTGGGCTTCTGGATGCGCCATGCCCTGGTGGCGGTCAATGGTCCGCCACTCCTTTGAGAAGGGCGGAGGCGCGCCGTGCCCTCACCCGGTGGCCCGTCTTGCAGGTGATTGAACAGAACGCGGCGCTGATCCAACTTCAGAGCTTCTTTTGAATCACGGTCTGCGGCTTGATCTCGTGCAGTTTCAGATCGGCCGCCAGTTGTGTTCAGCTTGCGGTTCTCCTCTTCGAGATGTCTCAGCTGTCTGAACCCGCTGACCCCCAGGCCGCAGAACTTTTCTTCCAGTGCAGGTACCTCAACGCCGCGATGCTCCTCTTTCGCCAGATTTCGGCCACAGAGTCCGGTTGTTTGAGAGCGGAAGCAAGCTGGTCGTTTGTGAATCGTTTTCCACGCATTGCTGGCTTCCAGGGGGTTTCCGCGATCATCCCAGAGGCTCCATTCTCGTGTGGACAGGTTCTCAGGGTTCAGGTCACGGTGGTTTATAAAGAGGGCAACACAGCCAGGAACGCCCCCAACTGCATCTGTACTGCCCGGCGAATCGGGACAGCCTGATACTCCAGATTTGTCTCAATCTCTTTGAAACCAGCCTCCAGAAGGGGCTTCAAGTGTTGACGCGCGGTTTCGAGGGCCGGAATCTCCTCCTGCTCCTGCTGAAGTCTGATTGCCCGGTCCAGCATGCTGTAGATCAGGAGTTGATAGAACTGCGAGACATACAGCGCATCCGTTTTCTGCGCAACGGTCGCCGGCTTCAGCGTTTTCTCGTCATTCAGAATCCCCTGACGCTGGCTATCGGCAGTCAGAAGATAGTGCTCATGGAAGAGCCGGAAAGCCCGGTGGAGGCGTGAATCCAACGTCATGAGGGGGCGAACCGGCTGATAAATCGCCTCCACCTGCGCCGTGAGGCGTTCCATTGTGGCCAGGCCTGTCAGGCGCACTTCCCGGCGGCTCAGGGGAGTCAGGCTATGGTCGGCCACCGCTGAAGCCTGAAAATATGGCAGCTCAGTGACCAGCGCCAGGGCTCTGGGCTCACCCAATGTATTGAGGAAGTCACCGCTGGACCCACCACTACTGATCAACCTGGCCGGATCCTCGTCCGTAAAAGTTTCAAAGTAGTCGTAAGCCTCGGCCACCGAGGAATCTTTGAAAATCGCCGGGGCAAATTCAACGGCCCAGGGCATCTCTGGCTCACCCTGCGCCAGCACCAGTCCCAGGGATTCGGGAATGTGGTGGAATGCTGGGTAGACCTCCGGCAGATCGCGGCTGATGTAGTAGTACACCCCACCAAATCCCGCGTTGTGAAGCGCGTAAACGAAGGTGGGCCGAACTTCTCTGAGCGCCGCCATTAACGCCTGGGTTTCAGGAATGGGGGCGTCAAAGGTGAATCGCTTGTGCTGAACGGGGAAAGTCCACTCCACCTGTTCCATACCAGGGGGACGGTAAAATTCTGCGGCGTAGTGCCGGATGGTAAACGGACCATTGAACCATCCCTCGTTCAAGCGGGTGCCATCTGGATCGATGCAGGGCAGCAGATGCCAAGTGAAGGTGCCGCGCAAATCTTCATGGGTGAGGAGTTGGTCGAGCAAATAGCTCACCAGCATAGCCCCAATCGGTTCATTTGGATGCGGACAGGCATAGAACAGCAGCGCCACTGGCCCTGTTCCAATGCTTACCATCGGAATAGCCTCACCTTCGCTCGAATGACCCACCTCGCGGTATCGGACCAGTTCCGGGTGTTGCCGGGCCGCATCTCGCGCCTGGGCATACAGCTCGTCTACCGTCAGAAACCGGGTGTACTCGGGCACCGTCTCCAGCCACGCCTCCAGGCTTTTCACGTCAGTCGCCAACATGCTCTTCTCCTCATTCACGGCTAACGACCCATTCGAGGGTCAAAGGCCTGCCGCAACCCATCACCGACGAAATTGAAGCTCATCACCACCAGGGCGATGAAGATCCCCGGCCACACAATGAGCGAAGGGGACTGCAGCAAATAATTCTTGCCTTCGTTAACCATCGTGCCCCACTCCGGTGTGGGCGGCTGCACGCCCAGCCCCAGGAAGCCCAGAGCCGCGAGGGCCAGGATGGCCTGTGGAACGCCGAACGTCGCGGCCACAATGATCGGCGTCAGGCTGTTGGGCAGGATGTACCGGAACATGATGCGCCCTGAACTGGCTCCACTGGCGCGTGCCGCCTCGACGAATTCCCGCTGCCGCAGCGTCAACACCTGAGCGCGAACCAGGCGGGCGTAGATTGGCCAGCTCACGACGCCCAGAACCCACACCACATTGAAAATGCTGGTTCCGAGGACAGCGATCACGGCCACCACCAGCACCAGGAAGGGAAAGGCAAAAAACACCTCCACCAACCGCATGATCAGCACATCCACCCAGCCCCGAAAATACCCTGCAACCAGCCCCAGAAGGCTCCCCAGGCCCGCTGCGATGACCACCACCACCAGTCCGGAGACCAGCGAGATGCGCGAGCCGTAGATCAGCCGCGAGAATAGATCTCGCCCGAAGTTGTCGGTGCCGAGCAGGTGACCGCCCTGACCTGGCAGGAGGAAGGCACTTTGAAGATTCATGGCATAGGGATCATCTGGGGCCACCCAGGGAGCGAACAGGGCCGCCCCGTAAAAGGCCAGCAGCAGCAACAGCCCCAGTACGCTCAGGCGATGGTGCGTGAAGTCGCGCCAGCTCCGGCTGGCCGGACGTCGAGTACGCATTGCACTGACGTTGAGGTTGAAGGCTTTACTCATAATGAATCCTCGGATCCACCAGCGAATAGAGCAGATCGGTGACCAGGATCGACAACACAAACAGAGTCGCGAAGACCAGCACGCTGCCCTGAATCATCGGGAGGTCGCGCTGCTGAATGGCGGTAATCGTGAGCATGCCCATGCCTGGCCATGAGAAGATGGTTTCCACGATGACGGCTCCGCCCAAGAGCCCCCCAAATTGCAGACCCGCCGTGGTAATGATTGGGAGCGCCGCGTTCCGCAGGGCATGTTTGTACACCACCCGTACCGGTGCCACACCCTTGGCGCGGGCTGTGCGGACGTAATCTTCACCCAGAGTATCGAGCAGCGCGTTGCGGGTCAGGCGCGTGAGAATTGCCGTAAGCTCGCTGCCCAGCGCGATGGTTGGCAAAATCAGGTAACTCAGAAAGGTCCATGGGCCGCCGCTCAAGTTGACGAGACCGCCGCCACCCAGAGGCAGCCACTGTAGTTTCAGGCTGAAGAGCAAAATCAACATCAGCCCCAACCAGAAACTGGGCAGCGCCACGCCCAGCACGCTCACGGCGGATGCCAGGTAATCGGCGACGGTGTTGGGCCGTGCGCCGGCCAGACCGCCTGCAATCAAGGACACAATTGCTGCGAAGAGCAGTGAAGAAATGGCCAGAAGCAGGGTATTGGGCAAGGCGGCCCAGATCTGGGCGGCCACCGGCTGTCCGATCACAATCGACTGCCCCAGGTCGCCATGCAGCACATCCCACAGGTAATGCACGAACCGGAGAAACCAGGGTTCATCCAACCTCAGTTGGCCACGCACCCGCTCAACGGCGTCAGGATTGGAGATTCCAGAACTGAGTGCCAGGCTGATGTAGCTGCCCGGCGCAAATGCCAGCAGCGCGAAGGTAATAAAGCTGATCCCCACCAGCACAGGGATCAGCAACAACAGGCGTTTGAGAATAAAATTCAGCACGGATCAGAACTTCCTCATCCTCAACTTCATGGGTTGAACATGACATTGTTTGTGGGCGTCACCAGCTTGAGCGGTCCATAAGCTGGCACGAAGTCCTGAACCTTGGTGTTGACCACTGAGTACCCATTTTCAAAGTAGAGGGGGATGCCCACCTTATCCTGGAAGATCGCGCGCTGCGCGCGTTTCCACAAGCTGCTGCGCTGCTGAGCATTCACAGTGGTGAGCGCCTGCGCGAAGAGGGCATCCACGCTGGCATTCTTGTACTGGTGGGTGTTGGTGGTTCCAATATTGTCCCCATTGAACAGCGAGGACAGTCCTGTGGTGCCGGCGAAGCTGAAATCGAAGAAGAGGCCGGTGTTGTTGCCCTTGACCAGATCATCGGCCCACACCGAGACGTCCTGCTGCTGGATGCTGGCGTCGATCCCGAAGGCTTTGAGTTGTGTGACCAGAATGGTCAGCACCCGGACCTGTGATCCGGCAATGGTCTTGATGGGGACGCTCAGGGTCTTGCCGCCTTTGGCGTAGAGCCCCGCTGCATTCTTGGCGTAGCCCGCTTTGGTCAGGAGCGCTGCCGCCCCGGCAGGATCATAAGACCACAGGTTCTTGAGGCTGGCGTCATAGCCGAAAGGGACCCACGGCGGCACCTGGCCGTAGGCCCGAACCGCGTGAACGCCCAGCACCGACTTGTAGGCGCTGTCAATGTCCATCGCCATTGCCAGGGCCTTGCGCACGTTTACGTCGTTGAACGGTGCGGTCTTGACATTGAAGCCCAGACCCCGGTAAGACCCTGGCCCCGTGATCAGCTTGACACTTTTCTGGGTGGCGAGTTGGGTAGCCGAGTCGACATTGAGCAGGTAGGACACCACGTCTACTCGGTTGCTCTGCACAGCGAGGGTCGCCACTGTGGGATCAGGCAGGTAGATGAATTGAACCTGCTTCAGCTTGGGCTTGAGCCAGTAGTTCTCATTGCGGTTCAGGGTGATGGTCTGATTGGGCGTGAACGCCTGCACCTTAAAGGGGCCTGATCCGATGGGCGCACGGGCAAATCCTTCCTCACCCAGTTTCTCGATGGCCTCGCGGGGCACAATCGCCACCTGCGCCAGTTGGTTAGGGTCAATGACGAGGAAGGGATTGGGCTTGGCTGTCTTAAGTTCCACCGTGTATTTGCCGGTGGCCTTGGCGCTGGCGATATCGCCGATGGAAAAAGCATTGGTGACCTTCACGAAGCGGTTGATTGAGTACACGACATCTTCTGCCGTGACTTCGCGCCCCTTGCCCTTGGCGAAGACAGGATTGTCGTCTTGAAACTTGACGCCGCGGCGCAGATTGAAAATCCAGGTGGTGCTGTTGGGGGTGGTCCAGCTGGTGGCCAGCAGCGGCTGGGGGGTAGCTTTGGCATCTAAATAAACCAGTGAGTCGAACACCAAGCCGCCGATATTGCCCTCATCGCCGTTGCCGCCTGTCTTGTATGGATCGAGCTGACGGATGGAGGTGAAGGCGATGCGGAGGGTACCACCATCGGCATTGGCCCGGGCACCAACGAAGGGTGAAACAAGCATGGCAACACTCGTCCAGGCGAGCGTTGAGCTCAGAGACCGCTTCGTGCTCGTTCCCATGGTCACTCCTTTGTATATCTATGCGTTAATACGCATACAATTGAGGGGCTTTCGATCAGCGGCGAAGTCCGTGTAAACGGTCAGACAATTCGAAAGTGACACTTCCAAGCTAGAAGCGGCTTCATGAACATATCTTTCAAGGCTCTACATCGTAATTTGGATCGACGGAATTGTTGGCTACAATACAGGTCGTGCGGCTCAATCGCAACCCCTGAAAGCCGAACTGCTTCGGATGGGCTGGATGAATTTCGTTGCCTCGACAGTGATGGCAGACCCATCAGAAAGGCAATGGACTGGCAAGAGGAGGACAATGACGAACAGCTCTGATACGTACGTGATCACCAGTCTGACTGCATTGGAACAGCTTTATCCCACACCCAGCACCGGAGTGACCTTAAAAGTCATGGATCATCTTGATGAGGCGCTCCAGAGCGCCCTGGCGCTCTCCACGCTGTGTTTCCTGGCAACCTCAAATACGGAAGGTCACCTGGATTGCTCGCCGCGTGGAGATCCAGCTGGCGCGGTGCAGGTTCTCGGGGCCAAGACGCTGATGCTGGCTGACCGGCCCGGCAACAACCGTTTGGACAGCCTGCGGAACATCATTCAAAATCCTGAGGTGGGACTGATTTTTCTGCTTCCTGGGGTCAATGAGGTCGTGCGGGTGAATGGGCGCGCCTCAATCTCGGTGGAGCCTGCGCTCCTCAGCCGAGCCGCATTGGGTGGGAAACTGCCCAGAACAGTGTTGATTATTCAGGTGCGTGAAGCTTTTATGCATTGTCCCCGTGCTTTTAGCAAGGCAGAACTCTGGGATCCGCGACAGCATTTAACAGACGAACAGAGGCCGGATTTCAATGCGATGTATGCTGCTCATGTGCTCGCGAATACGCCATAATTTGACGGCTCTGAATGGCTTGACTCCGAACCCCTCTAGGCGGACCGGTCGCGCGTCGAATGGTGAGAGCTGCCCAGGGTTTCAGTCACGGATAGGGTGAAGGCAGATGCGCTGAGATCTTCTGCCCGGCTGGGCGCTGTTGTTCATCGACTCACGCAGCGCGAAGCGCTGTGGCCACCCGCCCGACGTGGCCTGGGGGAGGAGGGTGAAGCAGACTCACTGCACCCGGATGGTAGAGATGAACTGGTCGATCCGCGTCAGGCGGGGATCATTTGTCAGGCCGGCGAGTACGTGCGTCATCTGCGTGAGGTGTTTGCGGTAGGCGCCGCCGGCGTCGGAAAAGACGGCATCCTGCTCTTGGCGCAGGGCTGGCGTCGCCCAGTAATCCAGAGGGATTTCGCTCAACATCACGTCGTAGCCAAACGTTAGAAGATGCTTGCCGTCGTTCGTGAGCCCAACGAAGGTGTAGAACAGCTCGCTACGCACCAGGGGCGCCACCTCAAAGGAGTAGGCGACGAGATACCGTACGCCTCTCCCACCTTGGAAGTGGAGATACTTGACGGCTGTCCGCACCACCTGGTCACCAGCTTTCGGCGGAAAGAACGGCAGGTCGCCCTTGACGCCTGACCCGGGAGGCCGCTTCGCGAGAAGCGTCCGAAGGGCAGCGATTTCGCGCTGCGCCGCTCCGTTCGGATCGGGATTGAGTCTCAGAACCTCGGCCAGTGGATAGACGTTGAAGCCGCCAACCGCCTGGTTCTTCGGTCCAAGCGCCACGCCGACGTGAGGCGGCGCCTTGAAGCCGAGCGGATACGTCTCCGCAGGCCCGGTGCGGGTGACCGCCTGGAGGCTCAGCGGACGGGCGTCGAAGGTAACGTGCGGCAGCCCGGCGGCGAGGACGGATGAGGGAGTGAGGAGCAGGGCGAGCAGGCGGCAGTATGGAGGGAAACGGACGGAGGGATAAGGCATACATGTCCTTTTGAAGGTGCGCCGAACGTTCGTGCGCCCCTGCTTCCCCAGATCCTGCACGCGTGAGGATGGCAGGCAGATGGCAGAATGCATCTCGCCAGCGCGCAGGGGGCTTCGCTCGTCTTTGCCCCCGGCTACCCGGTTCAGCGGCCCTTGCTGGCCACAAAGCTCCATTTGCCGCTCAGCGCATCGATCTCGTCCGAGCCCGTGGCTTTCGTGTCGCTGCCGCCCTTGATGCCAACCTTCACGCCAGTCTTGACCGATACGCCCGCGTCCGTCAGGCCGCCCTCACCCCACGTCACGTACACGCCCTGTTTGGACTCGAGGGCCACTGATGTTCCCGGCACGCTGACGCCCTGCTGGACGCCAACGGTCACCGTGTACTCTTCGGTGCCGAAGGTGTGGTTGAGTTGGCCGAACGCACCGATCCAGCCGGGCGACGCGGTACCCATCTGAATCGTGTCACAGGAAATCTTGAAGCTCAGGACATCGACCGAAAAACTGAAGGCGCGGTCATCGAACAGGTCTTTGCACGAATCGGCACGGGGCAAAGCAAGCTCAGGGGTGACCGGCGGCGCAGCACTCGCGCTGCCTTTCACGCATGATTCCCAGTGTATGTTTTGCGTGATCGCCTGTGCCCAACCCTGTGCGAGGCCGACATAGCCGTACCAGGTGGCGGTCGCAAAGATCTCGGCGGTGAGCGAGGCACGCTCATGCCACAGGGGATCACTGTAATTGGCCGCGAGCGCCGTTCTCAGCTGGTACCCTTTTTTGAGATACGCCCCCAACTGGTTGGCGTGGTTGTGCATCGCGCTGCGCCACTTGTTGTTCTGCGCTTCCAGGGCGGGCACGCACTGCGCCTGAACTTCCTCCTGGGATCTGGACTTCAAGATGATCTGCTCGTAGATGCACCCGCCTGAACAGTAGAAAAAATCCTGGACCAGCGCGCCGGGCTCAGCTCCGGTTTTGGCCTGAGCACTGACAAGTGCCTTCAGGCCGGGCTCCTCCTCCACCGAAAGGATGGCCGCCCACAGGGCGTCCCGGCGCGCACGGACGACCGGCAAGCCTGTGCGCTCACGAAGCTGCCGGTCGATCTCGTCGGCGCGGTCCCTCAATGCCTTCATGCGCCCGATCAGGTCGTCCGTAAGCTTGAGGTACCCGGGCAACAGTGTCTGCGCGTCGGCGGGCGTCTGCGGCAGCTTGAGATCGGGCAGCGCTGTCTCCCGGCCACCGGAGAGGTCGAAGGTAAACGCGGTGGGCAAGCGCGTCAGGGCGTCGGGGCCGGTCCTGGTCGTGGCCCGAACCTCTTCCGGTGCAGTCTGGGTGGGAGTCGCTGGTGTGGCCGCCCGGGATGGCGTGCGGCGCTGGCCTGCCCGGGCGAAGCGCGCCGCTTCACTCAATTTCCCCTGACAGGTGAGTGCGTGGCTGAGCCCCAGGTTCGCCTCCGAAAGCATCGGTTCGGCAGCCACCGCACTGCGCAGGGCGGCCTCGGCCTCCGGGAAGCGCCGCAGGGTTGTGAGCGCCAGGCCACGGCTGGTGTTCAGCACGGCGCTGCTCGACCAGCCCAGCGCCCCTGATGGGCTCTGATTGAGCTTCGCTGCCGCGTCAAGGACCGTGAGGGCGTCACCCGGGAGGCCCAGGGTGACGAGCACGCCCCCAAGATTGGCCAGATGTTGTGGATCGCCCGGCGCGAGTTGGTGCGCGGCGAGCAGAGCGGCGAGCGCGGCGTTCGGTTTGCCGAGCATTGACGCAACGAGTGCGGCCCGGGAAGCGCGCCCAGCGTCTTTTGCCTCCGGGCTGGCGCTGAACGCTTTGACCCCAGCGGCTTCGTGTTGCTGAAGCCAGCCCTGCGCGTTCTTCAGAGCTTCGGCCAGCGTCGCCGGCACGCTGGGAGGTGGGAGCGGAGCGGCCGCCGCATAGCTCTCATGCATCCGGGCAAAAGTATTTTCGAAGGTGGCGCGGCTGGGGTCCGACGGCGGCAGGGTAGAGAGCAGGCGTTCCATGCTGTGGTACGCCTCCAGTTGATCGGGCAGCAGCCTGGTGAGGTCAATCCCTGCCGCCTCGCACTTCCGGGCACGGCCCTGTTCCAGGAGCCCCTGGAGGGCGGTCTCCGACGGCAGAGCACGGGCATCACTCCAGGCGCTCAGGGTCACGGGCAGGGGAGAGGCGGCCCGTGCAGCCGGCGAGGCGAGCAGACAAACTGCGGCTGAGAGCTGGGCCATCACTGTTCCCTTCATGCGTCTATCGTGCCAACACGGGGATGGCAGCTGAGTGGCAGACGACGCTGGAGCTCTTCAAGGGCCACGGCACGCGAGATTCGCCAGAACCCCGAACCATGCCGTACAGGCTGCGCCCTCATACATCAAGGCTGCGCCGTTCACGCGGGTCGTCGTACATGAAGCCCGCACCGTTCCAAGTGCCAAGCAGCTCGTCATGAAGATGGAAGATGCCAGAGTGGCTCCCCGGTTGTGTTGACTTAATTGGGCCAGGCTGACCGTCCATGACAGACGCCAGGCCCTCCCGCTACCGTCTCCGGTGCCGATTATCCAGCACGTGGTCTGGTCCCAGACGCCCTGCCCGCTCCAAAGGGCGTCGCGACTGCTGCGCCCAACCCAGGCCAGGCTCCAGTCGAACCGGTTGTGGCAAGTTGTTGGGGTAGGGTGATGCAGTGTCCAGCGGTGAGAAGCTTCCCGGCTGCCGGTTCCCCTCGCCGTGATCGGCTACGCCGCCCAAGCTGTACCATCGTTTTACCCTGAGTTACCGAGATGTAGAAGAACTGCTGGAACGGAGAATCGCCGTCACGCGTGAATCCATCCGCACCTGGCGTCGGGACGCCCCGAGCCGTTGGTGCGGTGAACTCTTCGCCCAGGGCCTTCGCCACCGGGAACAGAGGCGGGGTTCCCGGTGGTTTCTGGACGTTACGGCATATGGACGTCGGGGGCGTGTGGCGGGCGGTTGACGAACACGGAGGCGTGTTGGACGTTTTCCCTCAGAAACACCGTGATACCAAGGCGGCCAAATCGTTCTTCCACCGACTGCTGGGGGAAGACGAGGTGCCGGAGGTCATGCACACGGACAAGCTGTGGAGTTACGGCGCAACTCTGCGGGAACTGCCCGTGCTCCACAGGGTGGAGCACGTCCAAGTGGTCTCTACTACCCTTGCAACAATCTGATTGAACAATCCCATCGCCCACGCGACGGCAGGAACGGCAACAGAGCGGCTTCCGCTCACGGAAACGGGCACAAGGCTTTCTCGATCTTCACGCCCGCCTCTCGAATTTGCATCATCTTGCGCGCTGCACCGTTCCCGCTCGCCGCCGTCGTTGTCACCAACGAACCGCTTTCAAGCTGTGGCAGCAGGTCGAGCAGGCAGGCGACCTGAACGTCAGGCCGCCTGCCTGCTCGAGGCTTCTCCACTTCCTTGAAATCAACAACTTGCCACAACCAATTTCAACACAGAGATCACCACAGTGCGGAACGTCAGCCCCTATTCGCGGTGACTAAGTCTGTCCATCGCCCGGGATTTCTTCACGGTAATGCGCATTGGTAGGTCACTGACCTGAAAGCGTCCCGGCGCGCGAATGACGGCAGGGTGCTACGACAGGCCCTCGACGAGGACCATCTCAAACTCAGCAATCCCCTCTCGGGCTTGCTTGGCCTCTGCATATGCTTCAGAGGCATACCACGCCTTTGCACGGTCCAGGGTAGGGAACTCCACCAACACCATCCGCTCAGGTTGATATGAACCTTCCAGCACACTGAGGAAACCTCCTCGCACCAGGTAGTGGCCGCCAAACTGTTTGATGGACTGCTCCGCCAGGTCACGGTATTTTTGAATGCGAGTGGGGTCAGAAACCCGTGTGTTGACAATCACATAGGCAGGCATCTTTGCAGTCTAAACCCCTCCACGTGCCTACGCTGCCCGTTTTTAGGCATTGGGTGAGAAGCGAGCAAGCGTCAATATGCTCCGCTGCGTCACCCTGCCAGTGCTCGGGAAGTGCTGATCTCCGTCATCACGCCGGACTTCGTCTCGAACAACCCGGCGGATCTGCTCGCCCTCGCCGTCCCCCTCTTCGCCGCGACATGCTGCTCCCTGCTGCTTACCGTCGTGATTGGCGTGATGACTGCTGGGGTGCTCCGTTACCTGATGGCCTGAAGTGTGCAAGAAACATGGGCATGACTTCCAACACCACCAGCCATTATGTCTGGGTTGAGCATCCCGAGGGCCGCCTGTTTGCCCGCCACTGGACCCCTATTGACGAATCGGCGGTGCCGCGCACCAGAGCGCCCCTGCTGCTGTTTCACGACTCGTTGGGGTCCGTTGGGTTGTGGCGGAACTTTCCAGAAGCCCTTTGTGAGGCCACGGGACGGCAGGTCATCGCTTATGACCGCTTGGGCTTCGGCCGGTCGAGTGCCCGCACAGACCGCCTGAATCTCGATTTCATAGCGGATGAAGCGGCGAGCGTCCTGCCCGTTCTCCGGGCGCAACTGGGCCTGGAGACCTTCATCGCTTTTGGCCACAGCGTGGGGGGCGCGATGGCGGTGGAATGTGCCGCGCAGTGGTCAGATGCCTGTGTGGGGCTCATCACGGAGGCGGCACAGGTGTTTCCTGAGGACCGGACGCTGGATGGTATCCGTGTGGCGCAGCAGCAGTTCGCTCAGCCGGGGCAGGTCGAGCGTTTGGCGAAGTATCACGGCGACAAGACCCAGTGGGTTTTGAACGCCTGGATCGGCACGTGGCTGGACCCGGCGTTCGCTGGGTGGTCTCTGGTCCCCAACCTCCCACAGGTGGTGTGCCCGGCCCTGATCATGCACGGCGCGCACGACGAGTACGGTTCCCTGCGCCATCCGGAATTGATCCGGTCACTGGCTGGTGGCCCGACGCGCATCGAAATCTTTGAGAATGGTCATCATGTGCCGCATCGCGAAGACTCGGAACGGATCATTTTCCTGGTCACCGAATTCGTCATGTCGCTTCCCTAAGGCGAAGGCCATATTTATCCAACGGCGCGCCAGGGTCATTGCAGATTGCAGTACCTTTCTGACGGATGGCCGTCGCACTCCGCAAAGCATTGCACCTTTGAGCGTCTCTCGTTCACGCCGCCCGTGGCCACTTTCCCACCTGCGTCCGTGCCATCAGCGGTAACGCATCGATCGTTGGCTGATCATCATCTTCGGCAGGATGGCTGGGCGCACTCTAAGATGACTGCATACTCCGGCAGAAGCTTCCCGCTGCCGCTGAGATGGCGCCTCTCGTGCATGGGTTCTGGCAAGTTAAGCGCAATACGCTGATCGTCCGTGTCTGACCGCAAGCCCTCCCGTCACCGTTTTCCACTCAGCATTATCGGGTCCGCCCTGTGGCTGTCTCACCGCTTCTCCCTCAGCCAACGTGATGTCCAGGAATTGCTTCAAGAACGCGGCCTCCAAGTTGGTCACGAAAAGAAAGCGCCAGTGGAATATCAAGTTTGCCCCACGCCTTGCCGAAGAACGGCAGCACCGGGAGGGGGCGCCTCTGTTCCCGGTGGTTCCTAGACGAAGTCTGCGTTGAGATCGGAAGCAAAAAATTCTGGCTGTGGCGAGCCAGAGACGATTCTGGTGCAGTGCTGGGTCTCCTCCGACAAGCTCGGCGCGATACAGGGGCGGCGAAGACTTTCCTCGGCCGGCTGTTGGTGAACGACGTGCCAGACGTGATCCATACGGATCAGCTCTGGAGTTACGGAGCGGCCATTCGAGTCCCTCCCATGCTCTACGCGGTGGAGCATATTGGGGTCGTCTCGAGGGCCTGTTGCAACAAGCTGACCCTCCAGTCCCATCGACACACCAGGCCACAGGAACGAAGCCAGATCGGCTTCAAAAACCCTTGGAGAGCGCAGGAATTTCTGGCCCTGCATACTCGCGTTTCAAATCTTCAACAGCACACTCGCACCACCGTTTCTGCCCACCTCCGAAGATCGAATCACAACCGTGTTCACCGAGCATGGCAGAGCGCGGTTGACGTGGCCGTCTGAGATTCAGACAGTCTCTGACCCTGTTCAATCTTTCGCTGATTCAATTGCCAGAACCTGTCAGATTGAGAGAGCTCCAAATGGGACAGAGCGGCCTTGTGGAAACTGCATGGTGACAACGATGGGCCCACGCTGTGCGAGTCTGCCAGATCGAGGTTCTGTTCTTCTTTCACCGCATCTCCGCCGACAAGCACACCAGTCAAATCCAGAGAGGCCCCTGATGTCAGAGCTGTCCATCCTTTTGTCTGATCTTCAGCTCATGCGCCAGGTCATCGAATCTTCTGCGGTTGGCACCGTGATGACCGATGCTCTCCAAAACGACCAGCCGATCGTGTATGTCAACCCGGCCTTCGAGCGTCTGAGCGGCTACTCGGCTGCCGAGCTCCTCGGACGAAACTGCCGCCTTCTGCAGGGTCACGACCGCGATCAGCCCGGTGTTCGTGAGCTCCATCAGGCCATTGAGCAGCAGCACAGCCAAACCGTCACCCTGCGTAACTACCGCAAGGACAGCACGCTGTTCTACAACGAGTTGACCCTCAATCCGCTGCGCGATGCGACTGGTACGGTCACGCACTTCGTGGGCTTCCAGCACGACGTGACGGCCCGTGAGGAAGCCAGGCTTCACGAGGACCAGCTTCATGGGCAGCTGACGTCCACACTCGGGCAAATGACCGACGGCTTCGTCTCGTTGGACCGAGACCTGAATTACATCTACCTGAACGCCGCGGCAGCCCGCATCGCTGGTAAGCGCCCCGAAGAACTCACCGGACACAACCTGCTGACAACCTTCCCGGAGAGCGAAGACTCGGCGGTGGTGCAGGCCACTCAGCGGGCTAGAGAAACCCGCCGCTCTCACACCGCCGTCAGCCACCTCAAAGCGTTCGGCAGGTGGGTCGAGGCCACCGCCTACCCAACTGAGGACGGTGTCTCGGTGTTCATCCGAGATATAACGCAGCAGCGCCAAGCAGAGGAGGATCGGCGCTCCAGCGAGGAGCCCTTCGCCAGCGTTTTTGAGGCCGCCCCGATGGCCATGGTCGTCTCCCGACTCAGCGATCATCACTACATCGACGTCAATCCCGAGTTTCTGCGCGCCAGCGGATACAGCCGCGAGGAGATGATCGGGCGGACCCCGCTCGATCTGAAGTTCTGGGACGACCCCCTGGAGTTTGAAGCCGTTGGGCGAATCCTTCGGGAACAAGGGAAGGTCCTCAACCGCGAGGTGCAGTTCCGCCTGAAGTCCGGAATGCTCGCCCAGACGGTGGTGTCGGTCGTCCCAGTCACGATCGATGGGGAGGCGTGTCTGCTGACGTTGGTGCGTGACATCACCAGTGAGAAACGCGCCCGCCAGCAGCTGGAGGAAAGTGAGGAACGCCACCGTCAGCTCGCCACCGAGCTGCAACGCACGCTGGACCTGTCGCTGGACATCATCGCGACCATTGGCCCTGATGCCAAATTGATCAGCATCAATGCAGCGTGCCAGCGCGTCCTGGGCTACACGCCCGAAGAGCTGATTGGCCGCTCCTTGCTGGAACTCGTCCATCCCGATGACCAAATCGCGCCCCATGCTGTGGGGGCAGACACGCTGCAGGAGAGCGCGGGTGATCAGCAAGGCGCGCCCATATATCAGAGCCGCTACCTTCATAAGAACGGGCATACCGTCTGGTTGGAGTGGAACGCGACGGTCATTCCCGACCATCTGCAGACCTACTGTGTGGCTCGCGACATCACCGGGCGCAAAATGGCGGAAGAAGATCAGGCCTTTCTGGCGGCCATCGTCCAGGCCAGCCATGACGCCATCATCGGTGTGACGCTGGACAGCACCATCCGCTCATGGAATGTTGGCGCCGAAGAGCTGTACGGCTACCCGGCGGCCGAAGCAGTCGGTCAACCGATCACCCTGATCGTTCCGTCAGAACTCCACGTTCAGGAAGCTGAAATGCTCAGGCGGACCGGGCAAGGTGAGCGACTCGAACCCTTCGAGTCTGTCCGGATCGCCAAAGATGGGCGCCGGGTCCCCGTGCTCATCACCGCTTCCCCGATCCTCGATGCGGCTGGCCGGGTGGTGGGTGTGTCCAAGATCGCCCAGGACATCACCGCCCGCCTCGCTGCCGAGCAGGAGATCCAGACCCTGAACGACAGCCTTCATCAACAACTGCGCCAGATCACCGGCCTGCGGGCCATCGATCAGTCCATCGCTGCGAGTGCCAATTTGCATCTGACGCTGAGCCTGGTGGTGGACAACCTGTGCGAGCAGCTCGGTGTGGACGCGGCCAGCGCCCTGTTGCTCAACCCCGAGACCCTGGCTCTCGAGTACACCGCACTGCGGGGCTTCTCCTCCGCCAACCTCCAGCGACCCAGCGTGAAAGTCGGCGTCGCGCTGGCCGGCCAGGTCGCGCTGAGCGGCCAGCCCCTCCACGTGCCAGACCTGAGCACGGTGCGGTTCAGCCCAGAGGAGCACAACCTCCTGCAGCATGACGGCTTCACGTCCGCCGCGTATTACGCCGTGCCGCTGATCACCAAAGGCAAGGTCGTGGGCGTGATCGAGGTGCTGCAGCGCCAGGTGTTGCCGCTCTCGTCAATCTGGCTTGAGATGCTGGGCACCCTGGCCAGCCAGGCCGCCATCGCGGTCGAGAACGTCCAGCTCTTCACGGAACTGGAGCGCAAGAACCTAGAGCTGCGCCTGGCGTACGACGAGACCATTGAGGGTTGGGCCAGGGCGCTCGACCTGCGTGACAAGGAAACCCAGGGCCATTCCAGGCGGGTGACGGAGATGACCGTGGCCTTGTGTCAGCAGCTGGGCGTTCCGTCTGAGAAGCTTGTGAATGTGCGCCGGGGCGCGCTGCTGCATGACATCGGCAAGATGGGCATTCCGGACGCGATTCTCCTGAAGCCTGGCAAGCTGACCGACGAGGAGTGGGCGGAGATGAGAAAACACCCCGACTACGCGGTGGAGTTGCTCTCGCCGATTCGGTTCCTGCGTCCGGCGCTGGACATTCCGGAGTACCACCATGAGAAGTGGGATGGCAGCGGTTACCCGCTGGGGCTCAAAGGCGAGGTGATTCCCCTGACCGCCAGAGCATTCGCGGTGGTGGATGTGTACGATGCGCTGACCAGTGACCGGCCCTACCGTCCGGCCTGGAGCGGGGAAAGAGCCTTGGCGCACATCCGTAGCGGCGCTGGCAGCCACTTTGATCCTCACGTCGTCGAGGTTTTCTTCCAGCTGCTCCAGCGGGACGCGCCGATCTCGGGAACAACGGAGCAAAGCCCTCCTTGAGCACGGTTGTGGTTGAATCTTTGGAGGTGAGCGGGAACGGTGATGCGGGTGTGCTGCTGATGGTTCGAAACGCGGGCATGCAGGGCAAGGAATTCCTGTACTCGCCTTGGGTTCTTGAAGCCGATCTGGCTCCGCTCCTGCTGCCTGGTGGGCCGATGGGATTGTTGGATCAGATGATTGCAGCGCGCAGAGAAATCAACTGGATGTGCTCCATACGAAGGGCTCGGATGGCCGCCCCGTAACTCCAGAGCTGATCCGTATGGATCACGTCTGGCACGTTGCAATGGACGAAGAGCCTGTGGAGGAAAGTCTTTGCCGCCTGGCTATCCCGCCGATCTTGCAGGAGAAGACCCAGCACTGCGCCAGAGTCATCGATGGCACGCCATCACCAGGATTTTTTGCTCCCAATCTCGATGCGGACCGCGTCCAGAGACCACCGGGAACAGAGGCGTCCCCTCCCGATGCCGCAGGTCTTCAGTGAGGAGGGATGCGAACTTTGATGTTCCACTGGGGCTTTCTTTTCGTGGCTGACTTGCTGGGCCGCGTTCCTGAAGCAATTCTTGGGCATCACGCTGGCTGAGGGAGCAGTGGTGAGAGAGCCAGAGAGCGTACCCGATGATGCTCAAGGGAAACCGATGGCGGTAGGGTTTGTGATGGGTCACGAAGGCTCAGCCTGCCGCGCTTAATGTGCCAGAACCCGTTGCAACAGGCCGGAGGGGGATGTTGGTCATGATGCGGTTGCGCCCAGCGCTCTTGGCTTGATACAGCAATGTGTCCGCCGAGCGCAGCACGTCCCGCTTTTCTCCTTCCAGGCGCACCAGTCTACCAGAGACCGTGACCTGTTGTTCTCCGCCAAGTCCGGCCCGTGCCGCCACCAGGTCCTGGACGCGGCGGCGCAGGCCCTCGGCGACCCGCATGACCGCCATCTCATCACAGGGCGAAAGCAGCACCGCAAACTCTTCGCCGCCCAGGCGGTAGACCCCATCGGTGGACCGCACCGTCTCCTGCAGGGTCCGCACCAGGGCTCGCAGCACGCTGTCCCCCCGCTCATGTCCGAACGTGTCGTTGATCTGCTTGAACTGGTCAAGGTCCAGCATCAGGACGAAGGCGGGCTGCTCGGTCCGGCGGAAATCTTCGTCGAAGCGGCGACGGTTCAGGGCGCCGGTCAGGCTATCGACGAACACCAACTGTTTGAGCTGCTCGGTCTGGGCCAGCGACTGCAGGCGGCTCTGCTTGACCAGGTGCGCCGCTACCAGGCCCAGCGCACTGAGGACGGTAAGCGTCAGGTAGATCGGAAGGGTCTGCACCACTGGTTTTCCGGCCAGGAAGAAAGCCGGGAAGAATGGAATATGGGCGATCCCAAAGAGGACCAAGGCGGTCCAGGCCCGGTGAGCGACGGTGTCTTCCTGATAGCGGGGAATCCGGCGGGCCAGACCGGTGCCGACGCTCGCCAGCAGGGCCACCAGCAGCAGGCTGGTCACCCCAGGCCAGGCACCAGCCCCCCCCAAGGAAAGGCGATAGAGCGCCAGAGGCACCGCAACGAGCAGACCCGCGACCAGCCCGTAGCGGCGCGCTGCCAGCGCAATCACGACGCCTCGGAAATCAAACAGCAATCCTGGAACGAGCCCAACACTGTGCGTCATCAGAAAAAGGCCGAGGAAAACGGTGCTGCTGTACCGCAGCAGCAAGCGGACGGCCGACTCCCGGGTTTCCTGACCCTGGGAGGTCAGGGTGATGAACGTGACGCCGGCAATCAGCAAGGCCAAATTGACCACTAAGTCGTTGAGGATCCCCAGGGCGTTCATCATCCCCAGTTCAGCGCACTGGGTGGGACACCTTCGTGACGGCGCACGACATGAATAGCCCCCGCAGGTCAGCGTTCTGCGAGGGGTGACGCCCCTCCCTGAGGGGATACACGCTGACCCTAGCGACTGGTGTTGGCCCGGTACCGCTGGGCCTTGGCGCGGTTGCCACAGTCTTGCATGCTGCACCAGCGGCGGCGGCCCGCTTTGCTGGTGTCCAGAAACAGCCAGCCGCACCCCCGGTCATCGGCACACTGCCCCACCTTTGCGAGCAAATCTGAAGTCAGCAATGTGGCGGCGTCGACAGCAATGGGCCACCACACACGGCCCAGATCGTCCGGCGCACAGGTCCAACCCCATTCATAGCCTGTGCCATCCGGTTGTAAGGTCTGATGTTGCAGGGCTTCGAGTCTAGCCGCATTCAGGCGTTGAAGATCAGCTGGATCAGGCGTCACGTCGCGCGTGACGGCATCAAAAATCCGGTAGATCACCTCGCGTAGCTCGCGTGAACGTCGCAACACAGCCTCGCCCTGATCTGGATGGGCGTCGGCATGTCGAGTCAGCATCTGGCGACAGGCCTGATCCAGCACGCCTGCTTCCTCGCTCCAGTGCAACAGGTCCGTCACCGACTGCACGCGCTCACCGGGGTGATCGGTGGCGTGCCAGTCCACCGTATTGGCAAAATCCAGGCAGACCCGCTCGGCCACAAACGAGAACCGTGCTGTTGACGCCTTCATGGCCAGAGTCTAGCGCGCTAACCCCCTTCATGAACTTCAAGGGTTATTGACCTCTGATTTTCGTAACCTCTATAAATAGTTTCACAGGTTATTTCAGGAGGATACAAATGTCAGAACAGGAAAGGATTGTTGCCACAGCTCTCGCGCAGCAGCTTCATACCGTTGTTTTTGAGGAGGACTGGTTCAAGGGATTATTGCTCCATGTCCAAGATGTCAGTGCCGAGCATGCCTCGCGTTCGAATCCCGGCGGCACTTCCAGCGCCGCCGGGCAGGTGGGTCATGTGCTGTACTGGCTGCGCCTGGGACAGCGCTGGCTCAAAGGAGAAGACGTTGAAGGGGATCAGAATGACTCCTTCACCACCACCCACGTCAATGGGGCCCAGTGGCAGGCCCTTCAAGCGGAACTGCAGGCAGAAGTCGAATCGTTCCAGCAGGCCGTCGTCGCCATTCAGGACTGGGACTCCAGAAAACTGAATACCGTCCTCAACCAGCTCACGCACCTGGCTTACCACGCTGGCTCGATCATTCAAATTCTCAAGGCCACTGCATGAGTGTCGCGCGGCAGCGGGGCAGTCTTCTCGCCGACACCGATTTCCTGAAACTCTGGGGGAGCGAAACCATCTCGCTGTTCGGCTCGGCCATCACGACGCTGGCGCTGCCGCTGACTGCGGTGAATCTGCTTCACGCCACTTCCGTCCAGATGGGTTACCTGGGGGCCGCACAATTCCTGCCGTTCCTGCTGCTCTCCCTGGCATTGGGTGTCTTGGTGGACCGCCGCCGGCGCCGCCCGCTGATGGTGATCGCCAATCTGGGACGAGCGGCGCTGCTGGCCCTGATCCCTCTAGGAGGCTTTCTAGGCTGGCTCCGCATGGAGTTCATATACCCCATCGCCTTTCTGGTGGGAACGCTGGACGCCCTGTTTCACGTGTCCTACTCGTCCTATCTACCTGGTCTTGTCGGCCCAGCTGGTCTGCTGGAGGGCAACAGCAAGCTGCAAGCGAGCGCCTCGGTGGCCGAGATCGCCGGGCCGGGGCTGGGGGGCGTGCTGGCGGGCTGGCTCGGCGCTCCTCTCGCGATTGCCTTGGACGCAGCGTCCTACCTGCTGAGCGCGTTGGGCATCGGCACCATCCGCCGCTCTGAAGAGCCTCCCGTTTTCTCGAAGACGCCTGTGGACTTCGGAGCAGAGGTGAAAGAAGGGGTGCGTCTGATCTTTGGTCACCCAATGCTGCGCGTCATGGCCGCCGAAGCAGCCACGTACAACGGCGCCTCTCAAGCGCTGTCCACCCTGTTCGTCCTGTACGCCACCCGCGAACTCCATCTGCGGGCCGATCAACTCGGACTGGTGTTCGGGGCGGCGGGGCTGGGAGCCTTGATCGGTTCACTGCTGGCGGGGCCGCTGGCCCGGAAGCTGGGCTTCGGCCGTGCACTGACCGGGACTGCGGCGCTGTGCTGCATCGCGCCGCTGCTGGTGCCGGGGGCTCAGGGCAGCCCGACCACCATCCTGACGGTGCTGACGCTTGCGTATTTTCTGGAGGGGCTGGGCGTCTCGGCATCCTCGATCCATTTCCTGAGTCTGCGCCAAGCCCTCTCCCCCATGTCCCTGCTGGGCCGCATGACCGCCAGTTACCGCACCCTGACCTACGGTGTCTTGCCTCTTGGCGCCTTGTTCTTCGGTTTTCTTGGGGAGGCATTGGGCGTGCGGACGGCGCTGTGGGTGGGGACTGGCCTGATGTCACTGGCTTGGCTTTGGGTACGATTCTCGCCCGTATGGCATTTGACGGATCTTCCCGGACGGATCCAGGAACAACCGGACACTGGACTCGCTTAATTTTGCACAAGGGCCACAACACGAAATGTTCCACGTCAATAGGGGGCTGCTGAGCCAGTAGCCCCCCGCAAAAGCACCTGCATGACAGCAGGTCAGACCACAAGGCGAAATCTGAAGTTGTAGCCCAGCTTATTCGCCCCGAGAAAAGTCTGGGGGTGTATCCGCAACTATCGCTGGAGGCTGTGGGCGGTATCTCTCCGCAGGCGGTCAAACGGCTGGAACTGGGGACGGACTGAAGGAAAGCGGGAAACGCTGTGCCAGAGGGTGATTCCTGCTTGGCGGTGCCATGTTCTTGAATCTTGTCGTCCTCCTTTTGCGGTCTCCCCATTGATCAGGCGTTCAGCTGACGGTTCGGAGGAGGGCAGGTCAGGGCAGCGGTCGGCTCCAGGTCTTCCAGAAGGCGATGCAGCTGCGTTGGCGCTTGGTGTGGGCCTCACTCTGCATGTTGCGGGGCATCATGACAGGTCAGTTGCGCTCACGAGCACGAGAATGCCTGTCCCTAGGTCGAAGCCGAAGCGCGGGAAGTTGGGTGACACCCCTCGACTGCATCCATCATGAAAAGAGGGACACCGAAAAGGTGCCCCATAGGTGCGGGTGACCGGACTCGGACCAGTCTGGGCGCCGAATGACCGCCCGCTCGCGCGTCCGTTTTTTCGAAGGTGGGCGCCACCCTTCTGGGACACTGGACTCATCCCGTCTGTCAGTGTGAGCGGCCTCCATAGGGGATGCCCGGGTGCTTTGCCACCGCTGAACGAATGGCCCCTCCAACCTGCGCCTTCCCAGTGGTTAGGTGGTGACAATGACCTAAGGGAAGGCCTCCGCTTTGTGCGGTCTTCCCTGACTGACGTGAATAGCCTTTCATGTGCCAGCCCCAACAGCGGGATGCTCATTCTCCCAGGAGCACAGTCAAAAGGTCCCGATCCGCGCAAAAGCACCAGGAGTAGGGCCGCTCGATCGCTTCAAGAGTCCCTCATTTCGCTGCCCTGCTCGATGTCTCCAGGCGAGCGACTCGCCAGCGCCGGAGAGGTGAAGTCATCAGAGCGCGTGAAGGATTGACTGGCACACCGTTATTGGCCTTCAAATGCCGCTGAAGCTCGCCGATCCACAATCAGCTCCATGAGGGTGCCTCGACGTTACCTGCTGGTGGACGACAGTCCAGAAGACCGCCTGCTGGCCCAGGAAGCCTTCGAACACGTCTGCCCCACGTGCACGTTGACCTGCGTCGACAGTGGCCGCGCTGCGCTGGATCTTCTGCAGCAGCGCCACTTCGTGCCAGATGTGGTGCTGGTCGATCTCAACATGCCCGGGATGAACGGGTTCCAGCTGCTCCAGGCCATGAAGCAGGACGGACGCCTCGCCCGGATCCCGGTGGTGATGCTGACGACGTCCAATGCTCAGCAGGATGTGGAGCGGGCGTACTCCCTGCATGCCAGTTCATATCTGGTCAAGTCGGTAAATTTTGACGCCTTCGTGAAGCAGCTGGAGAAAGTGCTGCAGTACTGGCAGACCAGCCGCACCGTGCGGGATGTCGGCTCCGACGGGAGGAGTTGAGAGCGTATGGACGCCTGTTCGATGGATGATCTCTGTAGCGTCAAACAGGTCTTTATCAGGGGGAGCATGCGAGCGGTACAGGAACGGTGCAGCGTGGACCTCAATGAAAGAGAAGACCAGGTGCCCTGTCCTGGCGCGGTTGCTCCTGCCGGGTGATGTGAGAGGGCGATGCATTCCGGGCAGGGGGCCGCTGGTGGCTGGGAGAGCCGGCCCGCGACTGCTGGGTCCTGGAGTGCGGAGCACGAGTTCGCTGTCCTATGGGGTTTGCTTGTTGTCCGGCAAGCGCGCCCCCCATACACTGACGTCATGCCCGCTCACTCCCGCGTGCTGGACGACCACGCCGCCGCGACCCTGCTGACCCGTCAAGCAGCTCTGCAAGGCGAAGCGGAGCGCGTCGTGCGCGAACTGAAGCTGCCCGAGCGACTTGGAGAGCTCGGCACCTTCGAGCAGATCGGCAGTTCCGTGTCCGGCTTGATGGTCTGGCCGGACGTGGACGTCATGGTTCGCGCCGACCACCCCAGCGCCCAACACATCATGACGGCCATGGCCCCGGTGATGGCCACACGGGGCATCCGAGAAGTGCTGTACCGCGATGAAACAGGAGAACGGAGTCCTTCCGGAAAACCCAGCGATGAGCGGCATTACTTCGTGCTGCGGTACGCCGCGGTGAACGGTCGAGTGTGGAAGATCGACGTGACGGTGTGGTGCTCGGCAGCCCTTCGGCCGCATCGGGCACAGGCCGAGCATTTGGCGCGTGCCCTGAGTGAGACGCAGCGTTTGGCGGTGCTGTGGATCAAGGGGGAGTGGTGCGAGCGGCCGGAGTACCCGGAGGAAGTGGGCGGCATGGATGTGTACGAGGCCGTGCTGCACCACCACGTGCGGACGCCGGAGGACTTCGAACGCTTCTTGATCCAGCGTGCGGGTGGGAGCGCTCACCGTTCATGTGACTGACCCCAAACCAAGTGAACGTTGGACGGGTGGAGGAGGTTCACCGCTTCGACACGGCGAAGCCACCGCAGGAGATCAGCGCCTGGTGGGTGGCCAGGGTACAGGACCAGATCAAAAAGCCCCCACCCGCAAGGGCCGGGGTGGGGGCTTCGTTTTGGCGGAGGATTGGCCCGCAACCCCACGACGGGGACGGGCCCCAGGCGCCGGGCTGGGTCATGACCTGGCCACTTCCTGGTGGGTAGAGTTCCGCTGTGGAAGAGAAGACCATTGGACAACTGGCCGAAGACATCAAGGGGCTCGTCCAACATTTCGAAGCGCTTTGCGCGCAGGCCCTCGCTCACCCGGTGTTCCCACATCTCCCGGACGCGGCCGAATACGAACAGCTCTTCGTTCTCGGCGAGCAAACCCTGCGCGATGATCTCACGGCAGGCATCGCCAGTCTCACGCCCGTCATTCAGGAGATCGAAGTGGGGCTGGAGAACATGGAGAAGTACCGGGATCAGGTCCCCGAGCAGAGACCAGGCCTAACTTCAGGTTGAGCGAAGGAAATCAAGGACACGCTGTTGGAGTACTGAGGTTGCTGTAGGGTCGTATGACCCCAGACTACGATCAGCAAAGAGGTGCTGACCACCGGAATAGAGAAAGAGTTGTCCTTGCGGTGCCTTGTCCATCAAGGCTCTGGCGGCTGCGGCATCCTCTTCAAAGAAAGGGTCCCCTTCCATAGCGTGGACTTGAACAGGGACGTCTTCAGGCCACGACGTTCCAAACTCGGCAACGGGAAAGCAGGCGTGAAAGAACAGCGCACCTCTCGCTCCTGGTCGGGTCTGCGCCAATTGCTGTGCTGGCGAAACACCAAGTGAAAATCCTGCATAGACAAGATCGTTGGGAAGGTCATCGGCGGCCCTGACACCACGTTCTGCGATATCACTGAAGCCGAGTTGCTTGGCGTAAGCAATCCCGGCGTCCAGCGTGTCAAAGGTTTGCCCATAGTAGAGATCAGGGGTATGGACGATGTGCCCAGCCTGGCGCAGGTCATCTGCGAAAGCGAGAAGCCCGGGTGTCAGCCCTTGGGCGTGATGGAACAACAGAATTTCACTCATACGGTCGGATCATAAGCTCGGTACCCGACAAGGGACGTCGCATCCAGCACAAGCCCATCCAGGGCAAGATCTCGGCGTTCTCCATGCATCGCCTGCCATAGCCCTGAATGGGGTGCGACGTTGATGGTGCCGGCGCCAGTGCCGTTGAGCTCGGGTGGTGGGCCGTTCTGGCCCTGGCCGTCAGCCCAGTGAACGTTCGACATCAGTCGGGCGGCGAGCTCTGGTCGGCACGGGCCGACTGGGTAGCCTAGGCGCGTTGGTGGCAGCAGACGCGCTCAAGATTTCAGAGCGGCGCTTGGCGTAACACGCTTGTCCGTGATCTTCAATAGATTCGGAAGTTGCCTCTTCTCCATGGCCAATCTGAGCCAAGGCGTGGCGCTGACATATCCATTCAGAGCCGCGGCGACGGGCGCAGGGATTTCTTGACCTCCATGCCAGAATCACGAATCTTCACTCTCTTGCCCGATCCACCGTGCCTGCTCACCACCAGCAAGGAGCGTTCAATTGTTGGCGCGACGTGGTGCAGCAGGTGGCCAGAACTTCTGGCCACCTGCGTTTCTGAAATTCCGCCGCTCCTGATAAGCCAACAACCTGCCCAATCTGGTCAGAAAAGGTCCGTCGGGGAGGTGGCGTCACACCCCGGGCGGGAGCGCCCCACCCCCGGATTCAGCGGACAGCGGCATCACTCCGGATTCCTCTCTCGCACCCAGGCGCGGTCGGCTTGGACGCACTACTGTGGAGGGGGACCCTCACCATCTCCTCGTTCCACGCACCCCACGGTCTAGGTCGAGCGACGTCGAAGGCGGCCTCTCTGACTCCCTCGCATCCTCGACTCTCCCGCATGCCCTCCGAGGTCCACTATGACGATGCCTGACCCACGCGCGACGCCTCCCACACGCTTTGCACGGGTGATCGACACCATCACAACCCGCTCCATGAAGCTTCCGGGAGGCTTGCCCTATACCGTAACCCAGGGGGTGCGGGTCCCGATGCGCGACGGCGCCGAATTGTTGGCTGACCTGTATACCCCGGTGGGTGAGGTGCGCGGCACCCTCCTCGTGCGCCTTCCCTATGGCCGGAGCGTCTTGGTGGCGTCCAACTTCGTGGCCCCCTATGCTGCGCGCGGCTACCGGGTGGTCCTGCAAAGCTGCCGCGGCACTTTCGGGTCCGGTGGGGGTCCGTTCGAGCCGATGGGACGTGAGATCGAAGACGGCGCCGATACCGTCACGTGGCTGCGCAATCAGCCGTGGTTCGAGGGGAAGTTTGCCACAGTGGGCGCCTCGTACTTCGGCTTCACCCAGTGGGCCCTGCTCCTTGATCCGCCGCCGGAGCTGGTCACCGCCATCATTCTGATGGGGGTGCATGATCTCTACCAAACTGCACATGGTGCGGGCGCGTTCCGGCTGGAACTGCTGCTGTCCTGGCACCACCAGATCGCGCGCCAGGAGCGTGGCGGCCTCCTCACCGCCCTGATCGACCGGGCGACCCTCACCCGGCGGTTGAAGCCCGCGTTGGACGCCCTGCCCCTGCTCGAAACGGGGGAGCGACACCTCGGCCATGGGCCCTTCGCGGCCTCCTACGGCGACATGCTGACCCGCGCTGACCCGGGCGACCCATACTGGGCGCCGAGGCGGCTGGGCGAGGCGCTGGAGCGCGTTCGCGTTCCAGTACTGCTCGCGGGGGGCTGGCAGGACATCTTCCTCGACCAGACCCTGGAGCAGTACACCCGGTTGCGCGACCGGGACGTGGACGTGGCGTTGACGGTGGGTCCCTGGGCGCACGGCGAGGGACTCGGCGTCATGACACGCGAGAGTCTGGACTGGCTGGCCGAGCATTTAGGCGGTGAGGCCCGTCCCCGTTCCGCCCCGGTGCGCGTGTACGTCACGGGTGCAGCGGAGTGGCGTGACCTGCCCGGCTGGCCGCCCCCAACAGAGCCGCAGACGCTGTACCTGCACCCGGACGAAGGGCTGGGCATCTACGCGCCCTCCCCGAAGGCCCGGCCCTCCACCTTCACCTATGACCCGGCGAACCCCACGCCGAGCGTCGGCGGGCAACTCCTCGTGAATGGCGGCTCCCGCGACAACCGTCCCCTTGAAGCTCGGGGGGACGTCCTGACCTTTACCGGCCCGGCCCTGACCGCTCCGCTGGAAGTCGTGGGCGTGCCGGCGGTGGAACTTGCGCACCACAGCGACAATCCGCACGCGGACCTGTTCGTGCGCCTGTGCGAAGTAGATGTCCGGGGCCAGTCGCGCACGGTGAGCGACGGCTTCCGGCGGCTGAGCCCAGTAGACGGGGGCGGGGTCGTGCGCCTGGCTCTGGGTGCCACGGCGCACCGTTTCGCGGTTGGCTCGCGGATTCGCGTGCTGATCTCCGGCGGTTCCCACCCGCAGTACGCCCGCAACCTGGGCACCGGCGAAGATGAGGCGACGGGCCGCCGCTTGGCCGTCTCGCACCTCACCGTTATGCACGGCGAGGGTGGGCTGTCCCGGATCGTCCTGCCCGTGATGGGGTAACCTCAGCCGCCATCGTCCCTCGGACCCGGTCCCCTCGGATTTAACGGGGCGTTGTCGGGCGGCATGCTGCCCGGCTGCCTCATTATTCTGCAAAGGGCGCTGGCACCTTAACTAAGAGGGGCCGAACTAGCTCTGCAGGCGGCTTGAGAATGAAGCCGCCTGCTAAATCGCTTCCTTTCGAAGGAGCAGTGCCTGAGATTGGTTGTCTCCAGGCACAATTCACCAGCCTACCGAGCTTACGTTGCCAGAACAAGGCGACGAGCACGATAGAACTCTATTCATAACTTGTGATTACCGCACTTGAACCACTATAGGGGCGAGATCTGGGAGCTGGCAGCTGAAGACCAGATCTACGGCAGACCCTGCACGCGGCACGGCCCCGTCCCAGATCCAACCCCAGGTCTGGCGCATGGGGTTCCCAAAGGGCCGAAGCTTTCCGCTTAAAGAGGGCACCGAGCGGCAGAGCAATTCCACTTGGGCGGGTGTGAGCCTCTGCCCCCTAGCGTGCCGGTAGATCCCCCAGACCACCAACAGCGCAGCACCGGCAAGGATCACCCATAACGCCATCGACCAGGGCCGGTGGCGCGGGAAGGAGAGAAGGCGCGGCATCTATCTCTGCACCCTAACGGCTCGCGCCCCAGAATGAGGAGGCAGGGCACTGGAGGAGCAGGAGCCATCCGCTTTGCTGCTTGTGAGCTAGCGTGATTGGAGTTACAATATCATTATGTCTGAAACGTACTTGGAGTACTCTGATCCGAACGGGGCCGAGCACAAGTTCTACGCAGTCGCCGTAGACGGCGCTGGGCTGACCATCCGCTATGGACGCATCGGTACCGATGGGCAGATCCAACACAAGACGTTTCCCTCTGCTGAGAAAGCCGAAGCGGAAGCGGACAAGAAGCTGCGCGACAAGCGCCGCAAAGGCTACGAAGATGCCGTACAGGGCGTGCGGCAGAAACGGGCGATAATGCGCCGCACGATCACCGAGACCCGCTCCACCACCCGTCAGGGCGCGCCGCTCCTGTGGAAGTTCGACACAAATGCCACAGCCTTCGGTATCTTCGCCGACGACCGTCAGGTCTGGGTCGGCAACGAAGCTGGACAAGTCCATGCCCTCAGTCCAGAAGGCGAGGTGCTCCGCTCCTTCACCCTTCCCGATGGCGTGAAATGCCTGGTGCGCGACGACCGCTGGACGTTCGCTGGATGCGACGACGGCAACGTCTACGACCTCAGCGGAAAGCTTCCCTTCGTGGCCTATGAGGTCGAGGGAAGCGCCGCATTGCTCTGGATGGACATTCACGCGGGCACTCTGGCGGCCAGCGACGCGGGTGGGAACGTCTTCGCCTTCGATGCCGAGAGCGACCAGCAATGGGCGAATGTTGGCACCGGTGGGAGCATGGGGTGGATGGTTCGCGTGGATGACCGCGGCGTGTACTACGGGCACTCCAGGGGCGTAGGCATGTACGACCGCACCAGCGGCATCCCGCTCTGGCAGACCAAGACGCGGGGCGACGTGCTGTTCGGCTGGCAGGACGGCACCGACCTGTACGCAGGCACGACTCAGAACCTCATCCAACGCTTCACCAAAGCAGGCGAGCACGTGCAGGACTATGCCTGCGACGACGTGGTTCTCTCCTGCGCCACCAGTCCTGGCGGCGAGTACGTCTTCGCCGGAGACAGCGGCAGTGCCGTGTACTGCTTCACCCGGAGTGGTGAACGCCTCTGGAAGCTGGGGACGGGGGTTGGCGGTGCGCTCAGCATGCAATATGTCGGCGGCCGGCTGTATCTCGTGACTGTGCGCGGCGTGCTGGCTGCTCTGAATGCCAGTGCCGAGGCCATTCAGGCCGCGCAGCGGGGCGAGACGCCCACGCCCCGCGACGTGAAACTCGCCGCCGCTGCCAGTGCGAGCGTCCCCCTCACGCAGCTGGCGATCACCCCCGACAGTGGCAGCGGCGTACGTCTGATCTGCGAACGCGATGGCACCCGCTTGCGCGTTCGGCCTACCGATCCCAGCTTCAATGCCTGGAATGTCCAGTTCCCACGCAACCTTCGCGTTGCTGGCGCGACCTATCTCGTGGACGACCTCCTGGACGCCGGAGGCTTTTACCGTGTGGTAGGGGATATTCGCCGCGTCAGCTGAAGGAACCACGGACGGAGGAGCAGGCATGACCAACTGGTGCCAGAACAGGCTTGAGGTCCACGGAAACGCCCGCCTTCTCATGGCATGGCGCGCCGCCCAGCGAGGGCCATCACCCGACTATGGGCCGCGGATCCAGGACTTGAGCTTCCATGCACAGCTTCCTGTGCCACGGGAAGTAATGGCCCGGGGCTATGGGACCGGTGGCCTTCCGGAGCTCCACCGAGCCATCCAGATTCAGGCAGGGCAACAAGATCCCACCCCTCATCTCCCCCTTGAGCGCGCTGCGTGGCAAGCCGCGTACTGGGGCAGCAGCCGGGATGCCGATGATGTGACCTTCACTGAGGGACCAGAGCAGCTGGTCCTCAGCTTCGCAACCGCCTGGGCCCCACCCATACCGTGGCTCGAGGCCGTCGCGGCTTTATGGCCGGCACTCAATTTCGAGTTGCGCAGCATCGAACCCGGCAACGAGCTCTATGTACACATGCGTTTGGAGAGCGGCAACATCGTATCGTTAGATGAACGTGCGCCGACGCTACAGGACCTGCAGGACTGGGGCTATGACTTGGACGAAGAGTCTCCAGGGACCTGATCTGGCATCAATCTACAACTGTTGATACGAGCGCTGCCAGGCAGAGCAAGATGACCCCCACAACAGCGCGGGTCATCTATGAAAGCCTGCCCTCAGGGCGAAGCAGGGGCAGGAGCCATTCCGAGCAGCGTCTGGGCTTCTTGGAGGTGTTGCTGGATGATCGGGCTCAGCTGATCGGCCGGCGCCACGACGGCCATGCCCTTCTCAGGGGTGCGTTGACCCGGCAGCAGGAGCGGCAACAACTGGCTTCAAGCGACGACAGCGGACTCAGGAACTCCTCGCGCTCCACACCCGAGTCTCGAACCTTCACCAGCACACCCGCATCACTGTGCCTGCCCAAAAGCAACGAAGCCGCCTGAAGGACGCCCTGCACATCTGGGATGAGGTCGTGCAGTTGGCAGCCTGAACTTCAGGCTGCCCGTCAGAAACGTCGACCTGCACCTCGTTAACTTGCCAAAACCCCGCCTGGCGAGAACTGTGACCACCGGGGCGCTACCGACTTACGCCCCGGATCAGTCAACGCAGCCGGTCTCCATGCGTGCCCTGCAGCCTGAGCCGGGCGACGCACTTTACCTCAGCCGCGTAGGCACCTGGATATCGCAGATACTGAAATCTGCCCCTTTTTCCTGCCTTACCTTGTCTACCAGCCGTCCAAAGGCTGGACCCTGCGGATCCATCATCTCAACGACAGGACGCTGGCCTTCAGGCAAATCGGCGGCCACCTGCACGCGCTGCATGATGTCGGGACTTGCGGGGGGTTCTCCAGCGATCACCGAGGTCACCACCTCGCGCCCGATGACGGCGTTGCCCCAGGCGGTGTACTGCAGGCCCAGCCGGAATGAAGACGCTCCGCGCATGAAAAAGATCTCGCTGTTCGCGCTGTTCAGGGCCTCGCCCCGGCCCATCCCGGCCACACCTGGACAGTACGCGCCCCAGGCCTGGAAGTCCGGCACATTACGCCGCCGGGTTTCAGCATCCGAAACGGTCAGGATCGGCATGGTCCCCAGAAAACCGGAATTGCCGTCGCTGGTCTGGGTGATCTGACGCCAGACTGTTTTTTCTGGCAACCTCGCCGAGAATTCGGGTTCGAGGTTCGGGTAGGTCGAGGTTCCCCCATCTTTGTTGTTGGGATTGCCCGTCTGGACGACGAAGAGGTCGATCACCCGGTGGAACTGCAGACCGTCGTAAATCTTCTCGCGCGCCAGGAGCTTGATACGTTCGACGGCCTTGGGTGCCAGATCAGGGCGCATCTCGACGATCATGCGTCCCTTGGTGGTGTCGATCACCAAGAGATTCTCCGGATCGATGGGAATCCAGCGGGCTTGAGTTTGCACAGACTGCATTGGAGCACACGACGCGAGCAGGACTAGACCCAGCCACAATGCAGATGTTTTCATGGTTCAGTATTGGGCCTTAACAGTCAGGCGTCAAATCAAGCCGGGTGAAAGGGCGTATCCCGCAGCAGGTAAAAGCAGGGGTTACCAGTGGGCAAGATCGATCAGTTGAAACGATTGTGTTGCCTGAACTGGCTGCGCGGCAAGCTGAAGGCAGGGGTGGCCTGAATTTCAGGTCACCCCCGCTGCAATTTTCGACCACTTCAGGAACGCTTTACGCCGATAATGTCGTCTGGTCAAGGCGGAGACGCTGGTTCGGGAGTGGTGGAGGCTGGTGATTCAGGCATGTAGGTTCAGGAATTGTTGAGCGCGTTTCCGCCGCTTGAAGGCCTGCCGACTTTGATCGTGTCGCCGTGTAGATCCGTCTTCCTGCATGTTGATGTTGTTGCAGCGCGCCGTGGAGATTACTGTTGGCCAGGCTGGGGAGCGCTCGGATGGCCGCCCCGTAACTCCGAAGCTGATCGGTGTAAATGACCTCTGGGGCATCGTAGTCGCCCAGGAGTCGGGTCAGGAAGGTCGGTGCGGCGTCGGTGTCACGGTGCCGTTGAAGCAGGATGTCGAGCACAAACCCGTTCTCGTCGACGGCCCGCTACAACCAATGGCGGACGCCATCCACCGCCGTGCAGCCCTCATCCAGAGACCACCGGGAACCCCGCCGGGGTTCCCGGTGAGGGAGACCAACTGCCGTGAGCGGGCCGAATTTGATGAACCATTCTTGGAGCGTCACGTGACTGGCCGTTTGGGCCGCGCTGGTGCAGCAGTTCCTGAACGTCTCGGTCACTTAGGGGAGAGCGGTGGTACAGCCCGATCGCGTGCTGGATGATCGTCATCGGAAAACGGTGGCGGTACGGTTTCGGGTCAGTCACGGCGGGTCAGCCTACCCCGAGCCCGTTAAGGCAACACAACCATTCTTGGCCCTCCACGCCCGTGTTGCAAACGTCCACCAGCACACTCGAACCACTGTTCGCGCCGGCCCTCGAAGATTCAATCAGAACCACGCTCATTTGGCGTGGCGCGCTGGGGTTGAAGTGGCGGTCTGACGTTCAGACGACCACCGCCCTCACTCGGCTCTTCGCTGATTAACTTGCCAGAACCGCCCCGACAAGATAAAGCAACCCAGCCGCACGCCCCCGTACCGGTGACGTTATGCTGCCCGCATGACACTGTGGCAACTGGTGATTCCCGTGGTGGTAGGCGTTGTTCTGGCCCTTGTGTGGTGGGCCGGCAAGGCCATGCTGGAGGGGGCCCGCGAGGGCCTTCAAGAAGCCAATGCGGAACTCGCTCAGCAAAAGGGCGAGCGTGAAGCGCAGGAGGCCCAGGAGGCTGAAGTGCGCCGGCAGGTCGTGGAGGCCAGCGCCCGCGCGCTGAGCGAGGCGGAGCGCTTCGCCCTGAATCTGCGCGCTCCATTTACCCACCTCTGGATCCAGATTTTTGAGGATTCTGCGGTGGGCCGCCCGCTGGAATACTTTTACCAACTGATCCCACCCGCCGGGAAGGAAGACGAGCTGCGTCAATCCCTGGAAGAGGGCTGGGCGATCACTGACCATGCCTCGACCATGTCCAGTCTGGCCTGGCTGTTGAACGGCGGTCACCGCGCCTCGTACCAGGAAGTGCGCCAAAGCTTGCAGGCGGGCCGTTCAACAGCCGGTGATCTGAACAAGCGTCTGGCCAAGGTAGTGGGCAAGTGGGAGCCTGAGGTCGGTGAGGTGGGTGGGATGGCCTTCGATCTGGCGCGAGCAGTGGATATTGCTGCGCAGGGCGTGGCGGTGGGATACCTGAGTGAAGGACAGGGCTGGCGAATTATGGGCCAGTGCCGCCACATGGCGCGGGACGCGGCGTTCCGGGACTGGGCCCATTACGGACAGAGCTTTCTGGCCGGCGCGGAGTTCTGGAAATCGGGTGGGGTGACTGGGGGGATCAGGAACCGGGGCTATACCCAGACGATAGCTTGGCTGCTTGAGGATACCAATAGCCCTTGGCTGCGGGATCCCTGGTCTCCGGCGGGCCAGGGCCGACCAGAGGTGCCCGAGCTCAACTCAATTGGAGTGCCTACGACGCTGCACTGAAGTCCGCCTTTCCGCTCACCCTCCAGCGTGAGATTGTGCGGGCAGACCTACCGCTGAACTTCCGGTTGTGTTGCCTTAACTTGACGCGCGGCAGACGGAGGACCGGGGTGATCTGAACTTCAGCCCACCCCTGCCGCGACCGCAGACCACGTCTGGAACGCTTTCTTCTGATTCCCTTTTCTTGTCATGGCGGTAACGCTGTTCCAGGCGTGATGGTGAAGATTCTCGATTCGAGCGTGCAGGCTGAGAAATTCTTGGACACGCTTCCTCCGTTTGAATCCCTGCTGTTGTCGCTCCCGATGTCGTGTAGGACGGTGAGACTGTTCAATGATGTTATTGCAGCGTGAGGTAGAAATCACCTGCTGGTGGTCAGCATTGAGTGCGGGATTGGCCTCGAGAACGGGGGAGATGAAGGTGGAAAAGCCAGCCACCTGGACGCGGGTAAAGCCGGCCGGGGCCTGACGCGTCATGACGACGTCACTGGACCACCAGCCGATGGCGAGCAGAAGGACGCCGACAGCGATTAAGATGAGTCAGATCTGCGGTTTGCGTCTGGCTTGTTGTGGCTCTGGGGGTGCGACTGAAACCATCAAGTCCTCCACGGTGGTGCGTTCACGTCAGGTACGCGCCCGGCGGCCCTGGGGTTGCTCAAGTTCGAAGCTGCTGGCTTCTGTGCAAGAGCGGAAATAGAAGTTTGACAGCCTTTACATGGTGGGAATCACGCGCAACACCTGGCGTAGACAGCCGTCATTCAGCTTGGCGGAGGTACGATAAGGGCTTGACCATGCACCATACTGCCAGCGCCTTGCCGCCCCACGAACATCTCCGCCAGCTCCACCACGTCTATGGTCTCCTGAGTCCCGCGTTCGTCGCCGAAGAACTGAACTGCACCCTGAACGAGGCCGAACATCACCTGTACGGCCGTCACGCCTCTCAATACTGTTGGGTCAGCCTGGCGGATCTGGCTCTCCTGTCGGGGGTGAGCCCCATTGGGTTAAAGCGTTGGGTGAGGCGGCATCATCTCCAGAGCGCGCCGCAGCGGAGCCAAGGGCACAGTGCGTCCCTCTATATCCACCTTGACGATGCCCGACACTTTCTGTCGCGGACGCCAGGCACCCAGAACGCGTCTGCAGACGCGCTGCCCCGGGTGAAAGGAGAAGACCTGGGACCTGCTTCCACCCCGAGCCGCGTCACTCAAGCAGCCATGGTGGATGTGGACTGGCAGCTGGCACGACAGGCCGCCTGGCCTATGACAGTGGACCGTCTGGCGGAAGCGGTCTACAGCTCTCGGTCCTCGACCGCTCGGCAACAGACCCGAAGCCTGCTCCGGGTCTGGGAAGCCCAGGGACGCGTTGTCTGCTTTGCGAGGGGATTGTATGACCTGGTGCGCCCAGTCGTCGTCCTGGACCCAGAACGCTTCGGACGCAGTGTGCTGGCAAAGGAAGATCTCCAGAAGCTGCGCGTTCATCATCCGGAGATTGCGCACTGGCCCAGCAGGTCCCTGGCCGCGGCCTGGCGGTCCTACAGCGCTTTCTACGCGAACACGCTGTTGCCCGTGGCTGAGCGTGCGGAGCCGACGTTCCTGGAGTACCTGTTGGTGCGGCAGTTGAATCCGGAAGGGATGCCGGACGAGGTCAATGCCCGTTACGAGGAGCTTTGTCAGAGAGCGGCCTTTTATCGCCTGGTGCCCGCACCGCCCCAGAACGTGGTTGAGACGCAGCAGCATGGACTGACGGTCGAGAACATCCAGGCGGGGCTGATTGACTTCAAAGCGGCCGCCGAGGCGACGCGGCTGAAAATGCAGCGCCACTCTAGCAGGAGCCGGAACCCAGAAGGGAGCCGCAAAACGAAAGTCTCCAGCGGTGGGCAGGAGCGTGCGTAGCTCAGGCGGGCCCATGCATCTGGCGGCCAAGGGTTCTCAGACAAGAGAGTTCAGGAGAGCACCGAAACCTGTTTGGTAAGCCCATTTACCAGACGCCTTGACCCCGGCGATAACAGCGGTTAACCCTGCGGCAGATCCTTATGGCAATGCCACTTGGCAGCAGTCCCAGCGGTTCAGAAATGTTGTTTCTGGGACAGAACAGCAAATCAGGCCGGGGAACAGGATCTCTGTGATATGCGCTCATTCAAGGCTGGCATCAAGCACATCTTCCGCGCCCAGGACGGCTCACGAGGAGGCAGGGCAGTGCGATGAACGTGCATTTGCGTGTGACGCCAACCCGGTCTGAAAGGAAAGTCGGGTGGGCACTCCTTCCTCAGTGTTCGGAAACCATCTGCGATTTGGAGCTACCGTCAAGCTCCACACCAAAGTCGCGTATTTCATAGCTCATCAGCATCCGGTTGAAGGTCATGACTGGCGTGCTCGTCATGCGAAGCGGTAAGGCCAG